>NZ_JAVRHM010000079.1:0-493 GCF_031846525.1 Autumnicola patrickiae | reverse complement strand
TCTTCATTTGTTGAAATCCAGGGAGTCGAACCCCACCTTGCCCCTATTGGCGATCTCTGTTTTTCAGTATGTTTTAGTGAACTTGCCTGCGCTGAAAGCGGCTGCAAATATACAACTCTTTTTCTTTAACTTCCAAACTTTATTTTAAAGTTTTTTAGAAAATTTTAAGCTGCTGCAATCTGCTTTTTTTACAAGAACTCCGCTCTTTTCGTTTGCCTCAAAAGCGGCTGCAAATATACAATGCTTTTTTCTTTTCCCGCAAACTTTTTTGAAGAAAAATTTTATTCTTTTTTCTTCCCGTTTTTCCTTCTCAGTACCTACTCTCAATGAACTCCCGCTTCCCTTAAACGTTATCCGTTTCTCTGTAAGCGGCTGCAAATATACACCTGAATTTAGATTACACAAGCACCCTGATCATCTTTTTTGGTATTTTATTTAAGAACCTAACCTAACTCTCTGAAAACTCCTGCTTTAAACCTGAAACTTTTTTTAT
>NZ_JAVRHM010000078.1:0-519 GCF_031846525.1 Autumnicola patrickiae | reverse complement strand
ACTAGCATATTTAAAGGACAGCAGGATTCCTCTGCTTACAGAGTTCGAGGAGTTACTAAATGAAGAACTACAAGAGCCTCTTGGGTTCCCTGACAGTCTTTGGGAGGAACAGCTTCTAAATGAAAAGAGTATACTTCTGGAAATGATCTTAGCTGAGAACCCTCGCCTGGAACAACTCGAACATCAGGCGAGGAGTTTCGAAGAGCAGCTCACTGTAGCCAAAAAAATGGGTTTACCATCTTTTACTCTTGGGGGGACCTATACCAATATTGCTTCAAGAACAGATTTAGACCCGGCTATGGCACTGCCAGACAATGGTCAGGACGCATTTATTTTTCCACAAGTAGGAATACGGGTGCCGCTTTACAGAAATAAGTATAAAGCCATGCGCCAGGAAGCTATTCTGCAGCAAGAGGCAGTGCAGTTGAAAAAGGAAAACCTGGAGAATGAATTGGAGACAAAGCTTGAGCAGTTGTATCGCGATTACGTGGACGCAGTACGAAACGTTGAACTCTACAA
>NZ_JAVRHM010000077.1:0-519 GCF_031846525.1 Autumnicola patrickiae | reverse complement strand
GCTAGCATATTTAAAGGACAGCAGGATTCCCCTGCTTACAGAGTTCGAGGAGTTACTAAATGAAGAACTACAAGAGCCTCTCGGGTTCCCTGACAGTCTTTGGGAGGAACAGCTTCTAAATGAAAAGAGTATACTTCTGGAAATGATCTTAGCTGAGAACCCACGCCTGGAACAACTCGAACATCAGGCGAGGAGTTTCGAAGAGCAGCTCACTGTAGCCAAAAAAATGGGTTTACCATCTTTTACTCTTGGAGGGACCTATACCAATATTGCTTCAAGAACAGATTTAGACCCGGCTATGGCACTGCCAGACAATGGTCAGGATGCATTTATTTTTCCACAAATAGGAATACGGGTGCCGCTTTACAGAAAAAAGTATAAGGCCTTGCGCCAGGAAGCTATTCTGCAGCAAGAGGCAGTGCAGTTGAAAAAGGAAAACCTGGAGAATGAATTGGAGACAAAGCTTGAGCAGTTGTATCGCGATTACGTGGACGCAGTGCGAAACGTTGAACTTTACAG
>NZ_JAVRHM010000076.1:0-567 GCF_031846525.1 Autumnicola patrickiae | reverse complement strand
GCTGTATTCAATACCGCAGATGTTTGGATTAGCACGGGAGTGATTTTACTCCTGATCTTTCAAAACAAACCACGAAAAGGTTAGAAATATTAAATAAGATAAAGTTGAAATATACTGAAGGTAGCAGAACAATTGTAAACAACAGTTATTATTGAACGTTTGGCTTTTGGTAGTAATATTGAGAATAGCTGCCTGGGTGAAATTCTGTGAGGCTGACCAACTGTTGACATTTTTAAAGTTGCTCTTTAAACAATCGGGACATTATTTCACAGCGTCAAAACTGCCCGATCTGTTTATACGTACCATTGTGTTTATCATTGTAAACCGTGGTGCCGGAAGAATTTTGAAATTGGAGCGGTAAAGTGCCTCAAACAAGAATTTGATGGATCAAGAAGGAGGAGTTCCTCGAGTTTGTCCATCTGAATTATTCACGTAGATCCCCTTATCCTTTTGGAGCTAAACGAAAAAAAAATCTGTATTAGTGATTATTAATTTTCTTATAAAATCACAGAACTGTATATTTGTCCTTATTTAGATTTAGTATGAATAAATACAAGGTTGTTTTCC
>NZ_JAVRHM010000075.1:0-568 GCF_031846525.1 Autumnicola patrickiae | reverse complement strand
CCTGTATTCAATACCGCAGATGTTTGGATTAGCACGGGAGTTTTTTTACTCCTGATCTTTCAAAATAAACAAAGAAAAGAACAGAAAATATCGGATAAGATAAAGTTGAAATATACTGAAGGTAGCAGAACAATTGTGAACGACACTTATTAATGAACGTTTGGCTTTCGGTAGTAGTCTTGAGAATAGTTGCCTGGGTGAAATTCTGTGAGTCTGACCTACTGTTGACATCTTTAAAGCTGCTCTTTAGACCATCGGGACCTTATTTCACAGCGTCAAAACTGCCCGATCTGTTTATACGTACCATTGTGTTTATCATTGTAAACCGTGGTGCCGGAAGAATTTTGAAATTGGAGCGGTAAAGTGCCTCAAACAAGAATTGGATGGATCAAGAAGGAGGAGTTCCTCGAGTTTGTCCATCTGAATTATTCACGTAGATCCCCTTATCCTTTTGGAGCTAAACGAAAAAAAAATCTGTATTAGTGATTATTAATTTTCTTATAAAATCGCAGAACTGTATATTTACCCTTATTTAGATTTAGTATGAATAAATACAAGGTTGTTTTCT
>NZ_JAVRHM010000074.1:0-568 GCF_031846525.1 Autumnicola patrickiae | reverse complement strand
AAGCCTATAAGCATTAAAATTCCATTTATTCTGTCCTTTCTGGTAATTTTACTTTTCGGGGATTTTTTATTTTTTATCTTTTTTGTTTTCCTTCTATCTTTTGGATTTACAGACATAACTGTTGATTTTTTTTAAGCGTTCTTTTGAACCTATCCCTCTTCATTTTCTCCTTACCTAGTAACATCAGGTTCCTTAGCAATTGAGCCAATTTATGAAACAAGCTGGAATCCAATTTGTTGTGAGGATAGCCAGAATCTTTTGTATTATGAGCCAAGTTTAGCTGTTTTAAATTGATTACTCCTAAAATAAATAATATTGGTGCTACAGCGAAATCAAACATTTGCACTCCAAATAACCATATAAAAATGGATACAAATACTGAAACTAACAGGATAGAGGCTAAAATCTTGTTCGATTTATTTTTTATGATGTATGGAATGTAAACCAAATATAAAGGATTACACCAAATAATATTCATATTAAATTTAACCTCTGGATGTTCTGAGAAAATCCATATTATTGATAATAACGATCCAATCACACCAATTGAAAAGCAAATCATCAAAAC
>NZ_JAVRHM010000073.1:0-659 GCF_031846525.1 Autumnicola patrickiae | reverse complement strand
GGCCACGGACCTGCATCTGGGATAATGGAACATACCGGTCTTTTCTTCCTTTTCCCTGGCGGATGTGAAGCATTTTACGATCAAAATCCAGGTCTTTGAGCTGGAGGCTGCGAAGTTCAAAGCACCGAAGGCCACAACCGTAGAGCATTGCCAGTACCAACCGGTGCTTGAGCAGTTTGGGCGTTTTAAGCAGTTGCTTTACTTCACTACGGCTTAACACTACTGGAAGTTTGTGGGGACGTTCAATGGAAGGTAACATGACCCGCATTGCTTTCATTCCAGAGATACGATAAGCATAGCGAAGGCCATAAATGGTATGCTTAAAGAAACTATCCGATGGTGTTTTGTGCTGGGATTTTAGAAGGTGCAGGTAGTCCAAAACCTGTTCTTCATCGAGAACCAGGGGACTACATTTAAAATGGAGGGACATATGCGCGAGGCAGCGGGAGTAGTTGGTAAGGGTACTTTGACTTTTACCGGCTAGTTCTACGGAACGCTTTAATTTACGGTACAGCTGATCAAACTCAGGTACAGAATTACAGGCCCTGTCAATGAGGGTACTACTTTTTTTTCATAACTTTAAATATTATAATTAGAGATACTTAAAGGTAGTGAATAGTGATTTAGCGATCTCTTGAAGCTACCTTTAGGTTTAGTTC
>NZ_JAVRHM010000072.1:0-684 GCF_031846525.1 Autumnicola patrickiae | reverse complement strand
GTTTTTATGTGTGCCGAGAAGCAATGACGGCAAAATATCATTGCATGCTGTATTTGAGATGGTGGACTCCAGTTTTGCTGGATGGCCCACCGCAAGCGCTGTATAGGCGGGGCTTGCAAACCACCTAAAGGTGCTGTGGTAAAGAGCCATGGTGCTGAGCGTTTAGGAAAAGATAGACCAACGAGTTTATCAGGTATGGATAAAAGAGATGAACGAAAGTGAACCACTGAAGAGGTGTCGAGAATGTGCTTACACTCTGTCAAAAGCTGTAGAGGTAAAAATGCAGTGACAAGTACAGCGGAAACCTATTTACTGGCTGTACGGCAGGCGTCATTCAGGTGGCATGACTTTTATCCGGGCTCATTTACGGAACTCGGGAACCTGTACAATAGTGTTAAGGGAAATGCACAATAGGATCAAACTAGAGGCAGAATACCAAGATATTGTCCAGGGGCGGACTAACTCGTAGTAGTGATGAAGTTCCTGTAATGGGAATGGAGCGAAGGGGTTAGGTTATACAGTTTCATTACATTTACCAACCCGTAAGGGGATGAGTTACCGGAATGAAACAAGGATTCTTAGGGATTTGTATAACAAGAGCCGTATGATGGGAGACTATCACGTACGGTTCTGTGAGAGGTTTAGGGGTGAAATTCCCCTTTACCTACTCGACACGAGACGTTG
>NZ_JAVRHM010000071.1:0-814 GCF_031846525.1 Autumnicola patrickiae | reverse complement strand
ATGCCTAAGTAGTACTTGAGTTTTCCTCTTATAAATTTGAAAGTAAAATTGGGACTTTCAAAATCAAACATTCCAAAATTGTAAACCCAATCTAATGATTGATCTTTATCTTTGATTCTAATTGCAGAATGTCCAAAAACTGAATATACTTCATCACCGGGCGAACAGGTAAGGATGCTAATTTCCAGATGATTGCCAGGATATCCCGATTGACTAAACAAAAATATAATAAATAAAAAATTTTTCATTTTTGATCGTTTTCGGCTTGCCTACGTGCTTTTTTGGCTTCTTTAAGAATTTCATATCCTCCTTTTAGTACAATTCCTACGGTTATAAGGCTGATGATCAAATCAGGAAGAGGGGAGTTAAGCAGCATCACCCCAATACCGGACAATACAATGCCTAAATTAACAAGCATATCGTTGCTGGTAAATACCATAGAGGCTTTCATATGTACGCCTCTTTCACCTTGAGATTTCAGCAGGCGCAAGGCAAAAAGATTACTCGCCGCATTTATGATCGCCGTAATGATCATTGCCCAGCCAATTGGTTCGGCTTCTGTAAGGAAACGCCTAATCACTTCACCTAACAAAAGCAGACCCAGCCCAATTAAAAGAACACCGGAAAGGTTTGCAGCGCGTGATTGAGCTACAGCACCTTTGCCCACAGCGTATATGCTTACAATGTAAACGGCTGAGTCAGCAAGGTTGTCAAGTGCAGCACCCAATAATCCTGTGGAATTTGCTATAAAGCCAACAATACCGGCCAGTGCCACCTGAAACATATTGATTCCCAGGACTTGTTTTAATGTTTT
>NZ_JAVRHM010000070.1:0-844 GCF_031846525.1 Autumnicola patrickiae | reverse complement strand
GTTGCCTATATAAGTGAGATCGCTTACCCACACTTGTTCCGGCCGCTCAAATTCAATTTGGCTTACCATGTTTTTATGTTTTCTGAACCTATGATGTGAGTCCGTTGTTATATGGTAACTTTTTTTAGGAACAATAAGCATCTTGTTTGCCTTTAGTATCCTAAATAATTTATCCCTTCCAATATTGATCTTGCTGAGTTCAGCCCTGAGCATATGGTATAGTTTTCTCGTGCCCAGCCTGGGCATCAGGTTTCTTATAGAGCGCACTAGAGCAATAACCTGGGCGGCTATCAGCTGCCTATGTTTTTGGGATTTTATTGATCTGTAATATACCTGTCTATTTACCCCGAGTAATTCACAGGAAGAAATTATCGTCTCTTTTTGGGCTTCTTTGAAGCATTTGACAACTCGGGTTTGTAATTTTTTCTGATTTGGATATCATATTCCTTTTCGGCCATATCCACAAGCATATCGAAGATGATCACCTTCTTGTCGGCACGTTGGGCAAGATGCTCAGCCCTGGCCTTCTGCTTTTCCAGCAGTTTGACTTTTGCTTCCAGTTCAAGTATTTTCTGTTCAGGTGTTTTTGCCACGGTTATTCTCGATTGGTTTTCCCAATCAAAGTTACCATATTTCCTGAGCCATTCCCTCACTGTTGATTTAGCCTGTATACCATATTTATGACAAGCCTGGGTTCTTCCAAGCGCTCCGGACTCAATTTCCTGGACAACTTGAAGTTTAAAAGAAATCGAATAATCTTTTTGGGTACGCTTTACATACCCAGTCTTTGCTGAACTTTTCATTACACTACTATTTTAGTGTATCGCTATTTCAGGACGGGACA
>NZ_JAVRHM010000007.1:0-184185 GCF_031846525.1 Autumnicola patrickiae | reverse complement strand
TATTTCTTCTATTTAGAAATTGTAAGTAATACCAGCATTCCAGGTTCTTCCGAATCCAAAATACACCCTGTTATTTACATTAATTCCCTGGTAAGTTTCATCTCCGGCACCAGCAGCAATGTTGGTATCTGCTTCAGAAATGTACATTGTATCAAATACATTATTTACATTCACTCTAAAATTAAGATTATTAGTATTGTTACCTAATGATAGTCTATAAGAAGCTCCGGCATCAACTAATCCAAAAGAAGGTAGTTTTAATGCTTCAAAACTCTCAGCTCCTAGTGCATCTGTTGCATCAAAATCTGCATAAAGATTATCAACGTACCTGTAATTGGCATCAATTCTTAAACCTTCTATGATTGTATAATCTGCTCCTACACTTGCAGTAAATTGTGCTGCATCTCCAACTTTTACTCCATCAAGAGCTAAGGTTGCAGTTTGTGGATCACCGTTTTCATCTAAGATTGGACTCTGGTCGTTATCAAAATATGCTGCTTCCACATCTCCATCATATTCCCAGTTTCCAATAGACATCATACCATTATATCTTAACCTGTCTGAAATCCTACCTGTAAAATCGAGTTCAAAACCAGTGTGAACCTGTGTAATCCCGTAAAGGTTTGCTGTACCTCTAATTTCCTGAGGAGTTTCTGCATTAAAGACAGCACCATCGCTTTCAAATCTATCAGCCCATGAAGTTCTGTAAAGGTTAACGTTTGCACTAAAGAAACTAGATCTGAAACCATATCCAATCTCAGTACCAATTACCTGTTCGTTTTGAAGATCTGGATTCAGATTATTTCCGAAGTTAATATATACAGCATCAAAAAGTGGTTGTTTTGAATAGTAACCGGCATTAGCATAAATATTATGTCTTTCATCAATATTCCAGTTAATACCACCCTTTATGTTTCCACCAATGATATTTTCCCAATCGGTTTCCTGACTTCCTTCTAATTCGCCGAAGTATTCAACTCTTTTGAATCCCTGGTTAGAAATAGATCCCTGAACAAATGCAGAAATTACTTCGTTGTTATATTCTAACTGTCCAAACGTTCCAGCCCATCTTACTAACCCATCATTGTAATAATCAATTTTTTCTTCATCATCAATATCAGAAAAAACCCAGAAATTAGGATCTGCATCGTAAGTTTCACGTTGTACAGGATTAGGAACATTGTTGACGTTATCAGTTTGTAAATAAGCATCACCACCCATTAGATTATTAACTCTTCTGTAGTGAATTCCTTTATAAGATCTTAAATCAATACCAACATCAAGAGTAAGTTCATCAGTTAACTGATTGCTCAGGTTAGATAAAACACCAAACCAGTTATGAGAATTAATAGAAGCCCTTCTGGTTATTCCGTTAGCCGAGGAACTATCATTATTCCCCTGGTTTAAATAGATACCATCGGTTAGTGTTCTTTGTCCGGTTGGGTTTGCATCATTTCCAAAATCTGGAACTGGCTGACCACTGTTGTATGCGAAAATATCGTCTACTCTAATTAGACCATTATCAGTTCTTGGTAAAGCAAATTGTCTTCTACCGTTAATAGTGCCAATTTCTCCGGTTCCACCACCACGTCCAAAAGACGCATAAGCTGAAGTAGAAAGTGTAGTAGCGGAATTTATATCAAAATCCCAGTTTAAAGACATAATCGGTTTGTGGTAGAAGTTTCTGGTGAAAGAAAACTCTTCACCATTTCTAAAGCCCCAGTTTTCGTTGTACTTTATGTTTGGATCTCCATTATCGCTATACTGCTGGTAAACACCAATAGAACTACTTCTACTACGTTGGTTGTGCCATTGCGGCGCTCCAGTAACTGTAAACTGGAAATCATGAGTATCATTTGGTCTGTAACCAAAAGCTAGATAATAATTATAACCCTGAAATTCTGTTCCATCTATATACCCGTCACCCTGAGTTTGACTTAATAAAATAGTACTGGAAAATCCACTCTCCATAAGGCCAGTGTTATAAGAGGCAACAGTTTTAAGGTAAGCATCGTTACCTGTAAGAGCAGTTACAAATCCCCCTTCAGATCTATCTGCAGACCTGGTAACAACGTTAATCGTTCCACCTACAGAAGATACTGCTAATTTAGAAGAACCTAACCCTCTTTGAACCTGAATAGCTGAAGCCACATCACTTAAACCTGCCCAGTTACTCCAATAAACAGAACCGTTTTCCATGTCATTAATTGGAACACCATTTATCATTACCGCAGAGTTGTTAGTATCAAAACCCCTAATATTAATACGTGCATCCCCAAAACCACCACCTTGCTTGGTAGCATAAATAGAAGGTGTATTGTTCAGGATTTCTGGAAATTCCTGAGAACCTAGCTTTTCCTGAATTTCCGCTGCTCTTACAGTGGAAACAGCAACCGGAGTTTGACGATCTTTCGCCAAATCGGCTACACCAGTAATTACAACTTCCGACAAAGCATCTGCATCGGTACCTAATGTGATAACCCCTAAGTTCTGAGTTGCTCCGCCAGTAACATTAAAATCAATAGTTTGTCTTTCGTAGCCAATGAAGGTAATCCGAATTTTACCGGAAGCAGAATTTACATCCAAAGAAAAGTTACCGTCAAAATCTGTTGTGGTTCCATTATTGGTACCGACTACCATGACGGTTGCACCCGGAAGGGGACCATCCATTTCAGAATCAATCACCGTCCCGGTAAGAGTTCCTTGAGCATAAATTGTAGCAGATGTTAGAAACAACGCTAATGCTAGTAATTTTCTCATTTTTTCGCTTGTTTGTTTTGAGTTAAAAAATTTCACGGCAAAAGAAGCTAAAACCTAAGGACTGTACTTTATCCAAATGTTAAGGTTTTTAACTTTAACATCAACCGCAGCGCAAAACTACTGCTATTTTTTAATTACCTGGGTGCATGGCACTTAAATAATTTCACAGGTTTTCAACAAACGAAAAGAATTATTTTAAAAAGAATTTTAACAGGTTTTTAGTAGAAGAATCATGATTTTCAACAGAATTATTTTCTATTTCCGCAAGAATTTTTGAAGCTAATTGCTTACCTAATTCCACACCCCATTGATCATAGCTAAAAATATTCCAGATTACGCCCTGAACAAATATTTTATGCTCATACATAGCCACCAGTTTACCTAAACTTTCAGGGGTAAGTTTTTCAATTAAAATAGAGTTTGTAGGTTTATTCCCTTCAAAAACTTTAAAGGGCAATAAGGTTTTAACATCTTCAGCATGCATCGATTTTCCTTCCAGTTCTGATCTCACTTCTTCCTCAGATTTACCCTGTAGCAAAGCTTCTGTCTGTGCAAAATAATTAGCCATTAACTTATCATGATGGTCCTTATCCTGGAAAAGGGAATGTTTAAACCCAATAAAATCTGCAGGGATTAATTTAGTTCCCTGGTGGATTAGCTGAAAAAATGCATGCTGGGAATTTGTTCCCGGCTCCCCCCAAATAATTGTTCCGGTCTGGTAATCTACTTTATCGCCATTTCTGTCCACACTCTTACCATTACTCTCCATAATCGCCTGTTGCAGGTATGCCGGCAGTCTGTGCAGGTATTGAGAATAAGGAATTACAGCTTCACTTTCGGCTTTAAAAAAGTTATTATACCAAATACTGATTAGCGCTAGCTGTACAGGAATATTTTCGCTGAAATCTGTTTTTCGGAAGTGCGTGTCCATCTTCTCAGCACCTTGTAACATAGCTTCAAAATTGGAATATCCCACAGAAAGGCTGATAGAAAGACCCACTGCACTCCAAAGTGAGAACCTGCCCCCAACCCAATCCCACATTGGGAAAATATTTTCTGAAGCAATACCGAACTCCTCTACCTTCTCTACATTACTGGAAACAGCAACAAAATGCTTTGAAACAGCTTCTTCGGGAGCGGTTTTCAGAAACCAGCTTCTAATAGTAATAGAATTTGAAAGGGTCTCCTGGGTTGTAAAAGATTTGGATACAATTACAAACAAGGTAGTTTCCGGATTTAGATCCTGAATTGCCTGATGTACGTGATCTCCATCTACATTAGAAACATAATGCACCTTTAGATGGTTTTGATAAAACTGAAGGGATTCGGTTACCATTACCGGACCAAGATCTGATCCTCCAATACCAATGTTCACTACATCAGTAAATTTTTTTCCAGTATATCCTTTTCGGCTACCATCAATAACTTCATTAGAAAAGGTCTTAATTTTGGCTTTTACTTCCTGTACTTCCGGCAAAACATTCTCTCCCTCTACAGTTACATTTTTATCTTCTTTAGTCCTTAAAGCAGTATGTAGCACAGGACGTCCTTCTGTCTGATTAATAACGTCACCTCCAAAATAGGAACTAATTGCTTCGTCCAGTTTGCACTCCCTGGCTAAGTCAAGAAGAAGGTCCTTAGTCTCTCCTGTAATTCTATTTTTACTATAATCCAGATAGAAATCCTCCCACTGAATACTGAATTCCGCTCCCCGGTTTTCATTTTTTTGGAAAAGATCCTTCATCTGAAGCTTTCCTATTTCTTTGAAATGGTCGTTGAGTTTCTTCCAGCTCTTAGTTTGTGTAGGATTTATATTTTTCATCTGCATCTTTTTTTATTCTTTAAATATTCTTGTAGGGAATATTATCCAGCTTCTTTTTAAGAGGCTCAATATAAGCATAATACTCCTCTTTATGCGCATCATCTATATGTTTGGCTGTAGGAAGGTTCTGGCGAAAAGGATCCACCTGCTTTCCATTCACCCAAAAACGATAGCAAACATGAGGTCCTGTAGCAAGACCTGTACTCCCTACAAATCCTATAATATCACCCTGTTTTACAGCCTGTCCATTTCTAACATTCCTCTTGGTCATGTGGAGGTATTGCGTTGTGTATTTACTGTTGTGCCTTATTTTAACGTAATTACCGTTTCCGGAAGTATAACTTGCGGCAATCACAGTACCATCTGCCGTACTTACAATAGGTGTACCGTGTGCTGCAGCATAATCTGTACCCAAATGTGCTTTCCAGCGCTTTTGGACAGGGTGATACCTCCTTTTACTATAACGTGACGAAATCCTGCTATAATCGAGTGGCGCTTTTAAGAAAAAACTTTGCAGGGCCTTAGCCTCATCATCATAGTAACTGGCTTTTTTGGTAATACTATCTGTTTCATATTGAAAGGCATAAAAAGGCTTATCAGAATGATTGAAAACCGCTGCTTCCACCTTTTCAATTCCGGCAAAAATTGTGTCATCTATATATTTTTCATGATACACCATTTTAAACTGATCTCCTTTTTGAAGCCTGAAAAAATCAATACTCCACTGGTAGATATTTGAAAGTTCGTAGACTAGCAGATTGCTTAATCCCTGATCCTGCATAGCTTCTGAAAGTGAAGATGTAATTACACCCGAAACTTCCCTTTTCTTTACAGAAACCGGGCGCTGCTTTTTATATGCAGTTATCTCATCTCCAATTCCTACAACCGTATAGTCAATTTTATTATCTTCATAGATAAAAAACTGAGGTGTTTGTGCAGAATCTTTTGCCCTTAGGATCATGTATTTTCTTCCGGCAACTATTCGTGCAGGGTTAAATGTATCCTTTACTTTTTCAGAAATTTCATAAACCTTCGCAAGACTCACCCCCTGCTCACCCATAATATTTCCAAAACTATCACCGGGCTGTATAGTATCTTCCACTACCTCATAATCATCCAAAACAAATCCATACTTCTTGATTTGAGGTGGAGCTTCTACAACTGCCACTTCTTCTTTTACTTCTACAACATTATCATCATTACAGCTTATAAGTGTAAGCATGATAAGGACCAGGGTACTAAACTTTTTCAATTTAATTTTTTTGATTTTCGCTGTTAAACATGTGGTTTACCCATTGTTTGCCCCAGTCGTTAAACTCCTCTTCACTCCACAAAGAGGGAAAAAAAGATATTTTTTGAAAGCCTGGTGGTAAAAATTTTTTCCAATTTGTACCTCCGGTTGCAGCAATCGTTTCTTTGTCACTATTAAGGTAACGATAAGCGGCGCCTATGTGCATAAGCAACCAATTGACATTCACATTTACATCAAACTTCCTTAAGGCACGAACCAGGTTTTCATTCTGCTTTTCTTCCGGCGGTAGCTGTTCGTATTGATGGAACATTGTAGCGCCTTTAACTTCTTTTGCAATTCTCATAAAGCGGGGCGTATATCTTTTTTCGAATTGCCTAAGGGTCAAGGTCTTTTCTCCTGTCTTTAAATCTATCCCTCCTCTTTTCCAGTAGACCTGCTCATATAATTCCTCGAGGGAATTTTCTTTTGAAAAATCTTTCCTGGTATCGTGAAGAACAAGATGTTCAAGGGGAGTAGCGTAAATTTCTATCATCCTGAATTGGGCAGATTGAAAGCCACTTGCCGGCAATAAAGCCATACGGAATTTCAAAAATTGCTCTCTGTCCATTCCCTTAATCATTACATCAAAAGAATCAATAAGAATTCGGAAATACCGGTTGAGTCTGCTTAACTTTTCAGTAAAAAAGGAAGCCGTAAGGCTTTCGTTTTCTATAATCTGCTTTTGCTCGTGGATGATGAGCTTAAAATATAATTCTGTAATCTGGTGATAGGTAATAAAAATCTTTTCGTCAGGAAAATGTGTGTTTGTTTTCTGAAGGCTTAATAGTGTATCTAAACTCACATAATCCCAGTAAGAAAGGTATCGATCATAGAGCAACCCGTCCAGATAGGATCCCATATCCTGACCGGAGTTTTTAAACTTTTCCTCAAGTTTGGAAATACGTTCAGCTATTTCGGGTTTTATTTCCATTAATCCATAATTATATTAAAAGGATTTCTGAGTCCTTTGTAAGCATCAAGATCGGCATCCAGAGAGCCTACAGCAAGATCTGCTTCTATCTTCACAGGAATTTTATTTTTGTCATCACTTACCCAAAACGTAAGACTTTCCTTTTCCTTAAAAACCCTTCCCGCCATTACAAACGGACGAAACTTAAGCGTGGCTACTTTTCCAAATTTGGTTTTAATTACCTCACGACCAAGAAAACGCAATTTGAAATCCATATTTTCATCATCGATAAAAAGGTTCAAATTCATTTCCTCTCCTGGTATCAGATCGTCACTGCTTATCTCGTTGCGAATATAATAAAATGCAGATAACATATCATGAACATTTTCTTTTGTAGTGTAGGTATCGTTCCTGTTATGTTTCTTATCATACACCAATGCTTTGTTTTCCTTATGGTCAAAATACACTTCAAGATCTTTGGTATGGCCCCCTTCGTCTATTTTTCTTATGAACCTGTAGGGCTTGCCGTCTTTCTTATCAATAAAGGTCTGATAATTATCATCTACCTTAAAAAACCAGCTTAAAGGTGCTGTGGATTTTCCTATACCTTCAACATGATACACAGGCTTGCCATTTAACACGGTTTCGTCAACTTCCAGAGTTGCGAAACTTGCTGTAAACATTCCATAATGAATTCGGAATTTAAGCCATTCTCCTTTCTGAAATGCTTCCTGAGAATTTCCCTGAAAAGGTGAGAAGCTAATAAAAAAAAGGAAAGCAATTGCAATAAATCTTTTCATAATGGTTTCTTTAAATTTCCGAAGAACCGGCGCAGTTTGTAAGGTTAAGAAAATATTTACAATTACTATTCCAAATGTATTAAAACAGAAAGCCCCGTCAAATAAATGACGGGGCTTTTTGTCTTATTAACCAACTAACTTAAATTATGAAAACACTTTTGGTAACCACTCCAAAAAATGCGAGTGCAAAATTCTTTATATTCTTCATTAAAAACAATATAAAAGAAAACTTTAACCAAAAGAGTTGCATCTGTTTAAAAAATAAGGGCAATTTTTTTCACTTAAGTATTATTTTATAATTAATTAAGGGTTCCACGCAAATCCTGTTCCCTTTCTATAGCCTCAAATAAGGCTTTAAAATTTCCTTTGCCAAAAGATTGCGCTCCTTTTCTCTGTATAATTTCGAAAAACATGGTTGGACGGTCCAAAACAGGTTTGGTGAATATCTGCAGCAGATAACCTTCATCATCCCGGTCTATAAGTACTCCCAGTTCTTTAAGAGGCTCGAGCTCTTCGTCTATTGTTCCAACCCTGTCCAGTACGGTATCATAGTAAATTTCAGGAACATGCAGAAATTCAACTCCGTTATCCCTCAGCTTTGTGACTGTTTCTATGATATTATCTGTTGCAAGGGCAATGTGTTGCACCCCCGCTCCATTATAGAAATCTATATATTCTTCAATTTGAGACTTCTTCTTTCCTTTTGCCGGTTCGTTAATTGGAAATTTTATCCTGCCATTACCATTGCTCATTACTTTACTCATTAAAGCAGTATATTCTGTAGAGATATCTTTATCGTCAAAGGAAACGAGTTGAGCAAAGCCCATAATCTTGGCGTAAAATTCACACCATTTGTTCATTTCATTCCAGCCCACGTTTCCCACCATGTGATCTATAAATTTAAGACCTGTCTCTTTAGATTTGGCCAGAGGTGCATAGGGTTTATATCCCGGAAGGAATGGTCCCGAATAATTTTTTCTTTCTATAAAGAGATGTATAGTTTCTCCATAAGTATGAATCCCCGAAATAACAACAGATCCATACTCATCCTGCATCACGTAAGGTTCCCGATAAGATTCAGCTCCTCTTTTTGTAGTTTCTTCATAGCTCTTCCTGGCATCGTCTACCCAAAGTGCTACCATCTTTACACCGTCCCCATGTTTATCTATATGCTCGTTAATTTCTCCTTTTGGTTGCAAAGGAGAAGTAAGCACTAACCTTATTTTTCCCTGCTGCAGTACATAAGACACACTATCTTTTTTTCCGGTTTCCAATCCTGAATATGCCAATGGCTGAAACCCCCAGGCATGCTGATAATAGTAAGCCGACTGCTTTGCATTACCTACATATAACTCGACAAAGTCTGTTCCCAGGATAGGCAGGAAATCCTCTGCTTCCGGTACTTCCTTTTTTAATTTTAAAGATGTTTTATCTGTAGCCATTTTTTATTTTTTATTGATCCTTACTTTTTAAAAACCCTAAGACATATAGTAAGTTTTTTGCTATTCCTAATTCTAATGGTTTTCTTCTAACCATGATTTATAATAGGTCTCATCAGCTATCTCCATAGCTTCTTCAGTAATCATCAGAGGTTTAAAAGTATCTACCATAACCGCTAATTCTTCAGTTTCCACCTGACCTATACTACGTTCTACGGCCCCGGGGTGTGGACCATGCGGGATTCCGGCAGGATGAAGTGATATATGTCCTGCTTCAATATCATTTCTACTCATAAAATCGCCATCCACATAATACAGAACCTCATCACTGTCTATATTGCTATGACTGTAAGGAGCCGGAATACTTTCCGGATGATAATCATATTTACGCGGACAAAAACTGCAAACCACAAAAGCATCAGTCTCAAAAGTCTGGTGAACCGGTGGTGGCTGGTGAATTCTTCCGGTTATCGGCTCAAAATCATGAATTGAAAAAGCATAAGGATAGTTATAGCCGTCGTAGCCTACGACATCAAAAGGATGGGTCGCGTAAACAGCATCAAAAATCTCTCCCTGTTTTTTTATTTTGATTAGAAAATTCCCTTCTTCATTATTTGTCTCTAATTCGTAAGGCCTACGTAAATCCCTTTCACAAAACGGGGAATGTTCCAGCAATTGCCCAAACCAATTCCTATATCTTTTTGGAGTATAAATAGGCCGACGGGATTCTACAATAAACAAACGATTATTCTCATCATCAAAATCCAGCTTATAAATTGTTCCCCTGGGAATTAATAAGTAGTCTCCGTATTTAAAATCAAGATTCCCCAGATGGGTTCTAAGTTTCCCACCCCCTTTATGGATAAAGAGCAACTCATCTGCATCTGAATTTTTGTAAAAATAATCTTTTGTTGAAGCTTGGGGAGAAGCAAGCGCTATGTTTACATCGCTATTGGTTAAAATAATTCTTCTGCTTTCCAGGTAATCTGGGGCAGGCACCACCTTAAAACCTTTGAACCTGTAAGATTTTAGATTATTTTCTATGGCTATTTTAGGTTTGACACTATACCCCGCTTTCATTTCCTTTACCTGTGTAGGCCTGTGTTCATGATATGAATTGGTGTACATCCCGTCAAAGCCTATCGTTCCAAATAACTGTTCGTAGTATAGGCTGCCATCGGGCTTTTTAAAAACCGTATGTCTTTTATGAGGTATTTTCCCAAGTTGATGATAGAAAGGCATAATTAATATTGACGATTAAGAAAAAATCTACTACTTTAAATGAACCATTTTTTGAAAGTATCATTTTTATAAATATCGACCATTTTAATTAAAAATTCTCTTAAAGAAGGATTAAAAAGAAACTCCTCTGGAAATACTGTAAATAAGATAGTTATACTAAAATTTTACTTTGTTACAATTATTTAAAGTCTACGTAACGCTAACATAAAATAGAGGCATCAGGTTTAATATTTTCATTATACGAAACTTGCTATTTGACTTTAATTTTAATTAAAATTAAAAAGCAACTTATGAAAAGTATCATTTTATCTCAGGCACCTGAAAAATCCAGAAGTATGAAGAATATCATATCAGTGGCACTAAAAATTATTTTTGCTATAATTGTATGGCTTCTTCTCACCGCCAGTTTCTTTCTTTCATAGGTCAAAATCAGAACCAAAACCCTAAACTAAAAAACCAGTGACTCCTGTTAACTTCAGGGGAATAAGTATATTTTACTTCCAGTGGACCAAGAAAGGTTTCTATACCATAGCCAAGTGCATACCCCGTGTAATCTGGCATCGAAAGCCAATTTCCGGTGGAATATAATTTATTTTCCACATTTGCAATGTTTACACCTGCGATGAGATGGTGTTTCCTGAAAATATGATAATCCACTTCCAGTAGTGCCTTTATATAGCTATCACCCGAAAGGCTAATAAAATCATATCCATAAAATGGGGTAATATTATTAATTGGATAATTACCATACCCCCCCAGGAAAAAATCCAATGTATTTATATCATCATTTCCAATTTTAAACCCGGTTTCTGCAGAAATACGGGTGGTGAACTTTTCTAAAGGTGTGGCAGCATAGCCCACTTTACCTTTTGCAATAGAAAATTCGGCAAAATCATTGTTTGAGGAAAATAAATAAACATGAAAGTCACCATCAAAATATACACCCTTGCTGGGAAAATATTTATTGTCGTAAGAGTCAAGCTTCAAATATCCAAAGGCGCTGTAGTAATGGTTATCTTCAAATACAGTGTTAACCGTCTCACCATTATCGTTCTGAAAAGCTTCAGAAGTGATATCCAGATATTTCTGCTCGGCGCCCATCCCAAAAGAAAAAACCTGCTGAAAAAGTGTTTCTACGTAAATCTGGTTGGTGATGTCCCGGTATTCTATACCTATATTCTCCACCCCAAGATTTCTCAGATTTCCGTTCTGATTGGCAAAATCAAACGAAATATCCTTATTAAATTTATTATACCTCGACTTCACCCCAAAACTCCAGTAATAACCTTTGTCAATATAATAATCAAAATAATACCGGAATTGATCACCCACCACAACATCCAGCGACGCAACATCATTGGTAAATAGCGAACTTTTACGGGTAAGGTTCAGCAGCACGCCGCTTTCATAAAGTTCGTCGTAATGCAGTGCCAGCCGGAGGTACGATTTATTCTCGCTCTCCTCAATATCCATATTTAGCGTATACTCCTCGCCTTCTTCACCCGGAACCAGGTTATAACTAATTTTATTAAAATTTCCGGTAGCCGATAGGTTATTAACCCCAACATTAAGATCATTAAAAGTTAGTTTTTCTTCAGGGTCAAGTTTCAGTTTCCCCAAGATGTAGGACTGAGGGTAAGTATTGTTTCCTTCAATCTTTAGATCCGTCACATAGATACTGTCCTGCCCCTGTTTTCTCAATTCTCTCTTAAAATCTTTCTGCCTTGCCGCAAGCTGCTCCAACTGCTGATATTTTTCTATTGCTGCAACCCTTCCGGAGTCGATAATGGCCTCCCCCTCGCTGAACGAAATCACAGAAAATTTAGAAATATCAGGATTTATGTAAATATCTGTGAGCGGAATCTTCTTCTTCATCTCGCTAATGGTCCTGAAATTTCCTATCTGTGTTAAAATATCAAGTACACTCCTAAGATGATCCTTATCAATTAAAGTATCCTGAACGTCTATTCCAATTATAATTTCTGCCCCTCTTCGTTTTAATTCCTCTATTGGATAATTGTTCGCCACCCCGCCATCTGTAAGTAAGCGGCCATCGATTTTCACCGGACTAAAAATAGAAGGAATAGCACCACTGGCCGAGACTGCTTTGGCAAGAGAACCACTATCCAGAATAACCTCTTCGCCAGTTTCTATATCTGCAGCAGTACAAAAAAACGGAATGGGAAGCTCATTAAAATCATGTATTTCGCTAACATGCATCGTTAAACGCGACATAAGATTATATATATTCTGCCCCTTGGAAAGTCCCGATGGCAGGCCCAGCCTAAAATTTTCAAAGGGAAGACTTATAGCGTATTTCTCAGTGTCCTCTTTTTCGTAAAAAGTTTTTGCGCTTCGCGGAAGGTCATCCTGGATAAGAATATTAAAATTTGTCTCATGAAAAATAGAATCAAGATCATTGGCAGTATACCCCGAAGCATATAAACCACCAATTATAGCGCCCATACTACTCCCTCCAATATAATCTATACGCACCCCGGCTTCTTCAATAATTTTTAAAGCACCAATATGCGCCAACCCTTTTGCACCACCACCACTTAAAACAAGACCAACCTTAGGATCATCTTTTTGCTGGGATAATCCCGTAAAACTTAGCAAACACAAAAAAATGACCAGTATATTTTTCATTTATTCCTTGTGATAATGCTCATATAAAATACGTGCTTTTGAGGCTCCAACTACTTCACTCAGATTTTCCAGCGAAGCTTCTTTTATTCTTTTTACAGACCTGAATTGTTTTAATAATTCAACTACCGTTTTTTCTCCAATTCCGGTAATGGATTCCAACTCTGTATTTAACGCAACTTTACTCCTTTTGTTACGATGAAAAGTAATTCCGAATCTATGCGCTTCGTTTCTAAGCTGCTGAATAATCTTTAGACTCTCCGTTTTCTTGTCCAGATAAAGCGGAATAGTATCATCTGGATAGAAAATCTCTTCCAATCGTTTCGCAATGCCGATAATTGCAATTTTACCGCGTAGACCTAAAGTCTCCAAAGCTTTAACCCCGGACGATAATTGCCCTTTTCCGCCATCGACTATAATTAGCTGCGGCAGGTCTTCTCCTTCATTTAATAATCGCCGATACCTTCTAAAAACCACCTCTTCCATAGAAGCGAAGTCATTTGGACCTTCTACCGTCTTAATATTGAACTTTCTATAGTCTTTTTTACTTGGTTTTCCGTTTTTAAAGACCACACAGGCCGCTACAGGGTTCGTTCCCTGGATATTTGAGTTGTCAAAACACTCAATATGCCGCGGTTCTTCATTTAAACGTAAATCTTCCTTCATCTGGGCCATTATGCGATTCACATGCCGGTCCGGATCTACAATTTTCATTTGTTTAAAGCGCTCCTGACGGTAATATTTGGCATTTCTGAGGGATAACTCTACAATCTTCTTCTTATCACCCAACTGCGGAACCGTAACCTTTACATCTTCAGCAAATTCGATATTAAACGGAAGATAAATTTCTTTTGAATTTGAATTGAAGCGCTGCCTTATCTCCGTAATTGCCAATTCCAGCAGTTCCTGGTCGCTTTCGTCCAGCTTTTTCTTCATTTCAATAGTGTGTGATCTAATAATGGCGCCATGAGAAATCTGAAGGAAGTTTACATACCCATAACCCTCGTCACTGGTAATAGAAAACACATCTACATTTGTAATCTTGGGATTTATGATTGTAGATTTTGACTGATAATTCTCCAGTACATGGATTTTTTCTTTGATTCGCTGCGCATCTTCGAATTCCATATTTTCGGCATGCAATTTCATCTGATTCCGAAACTGCTGAAGGGAATCTTTGAAATTTCCCTTTACAATCTGTCGTATGGCTTCTATATTCCTATTATATTCCTCTTCTGCCTGTTTTCCTTCGCAAGGACCTTCGCAATTGCCAAGATGGTATTCCAGGCAGACCTTATATTTGCCATTTTCGATCTTATCTTCAGCTAAATCATAATTGCAGGTCCTGAGTTTATACAATCCTTTTATAAGATCAAGAAGTGTATTTACCGTCTTAAAACTAGTGAAGGGGCCGTAATATTCGCTTCCATCCTTAATAAGCCTGCGGGTTGGAAAGACCCTTGGAAAACGTTCATTTTTAATACAAATCCAGGGGTAGGTTTTATCATCCTTCAGCATCACGTTAAATCGCGGCTGATGTTTTTTAATAAGGTTATTTTCAAGCAGCAGCGCATCGGTTTCAGAAGCTACGACGATATGCTTAATCTCCCTGATTTTCTTTACCATTACGCCAATCCTGTGACTGTCGTGGCGCTTGGTAAAATAAGAAGTAACCCGTTTTTTAAGGTTTTTGGCCTTACCTACATATAATATTTTTCCGTTTTTATCATAATATTGGTAGACCCCCGGGCTATCCGGCAGGGTTTGCAGTTGTACTTCCAATGCAGGCTTTTCCATCATGTCAAAGATAAAATTTATCGCGCTTTAATCCTGTTGTCCCGACTAATATTTAAACCAGAAAAACCATCGGTTCGCAGCTGCTACCGATGGTTTTTTCTTTTTCTGAAAATTTCAGTTTATGAAATATTTCCGTTCTTCAATTCTTTTACTGCATAATCCACCGCCCTGGCAGTAAGTGCCATATATGTTAAAGATGGATTTTGGGTTCCCGTTGAAGTCATACAGGCACCATCTGTCACAAACACATTTTTACAGGCGTGCAACTGGTTCCATTTATTCAACAAAGAGGTTTTTGGATCTTTTCCCATACGAACACCACCCATTTCATGAATATCCAATCCCGGAGCCTGTTTGGAATCACTGGTCTGGATATTCGTAAATCCGGCGCTTTCAAACATTTCAGTAATTTGTTCAAAATAATCCTGAATCATCTTTTCATCATTATCATCATAATCTACATCAAAATTCAGCAGAGGAATTCCCCATTGATCCTTTTTACTGTCATTCAGGCTTATCAAATTACTCTCCTTCGGAATTGTTTCTCCCATCATATGGCTTCCTATTCTCCATGGCCCCAATTTAGGTTGGGCAAGATTTTCTTTTAAAGAAACTCCTAATCCATCCTGACTGGTATATTCACTACGATAAGAATCTACTCCCGCAGCATATCCTCTCAAGAAATCTGTCTCCTGCTTATGTATGTTCCGGAACCTAGGGATATATCCGCTGGTAGGTCTTTTCCCGTCTGTAGTAAACTCTGCAAAACCATCATACTCTGCAGTTACCCTGGCCCTATAATTATGAAAGGCAAAATACTTGCCCATGAGTCCGTTGTCATTTCCCAGTCCATTTGGAAATCTACGTGATTTGGAGTTCAGCAAAATCAGGTTCGTGTTCACAGCGGACGCGTTTACAAAAACTATTTTCGCAAAATATTCCGTCACTTCCTGAGTATGGGCGTCAATAACCCGTACGCCAGTAACTTTTTCTTTTTCTTTATCATAAATCAGGGATTCCACGACAGAATCAGGCTTTAAAGTAAGGTTACCTGTTTTCTCTGCCCACGGAATCGTTGAGGAATTACTACTAAAATAGCCCCCATAAGGACATCCTCTCTGGCACAACACCCTGTTTTGACATTGTACCCGTCCTTGCTGTTTATGAATATCTTTTTGTTCTGAAATATGCGCGCATCGTGCCACGATCACATGCCGGTCATCATATTTTTCAGCTACCTTTTCTTTAAAGTACTTCTCTACTTTTGTCAATTCATAAGGTTTTAAAAACTCACCATCAGGTAATTCAGGAAGACCATCTTTGTTTCCGGAAATTCCTGAGAATTTTTCGACATGGCTATACCACGGAGCCAGATCTTTATAGCGAATAGGCCAGTCTACTGCAAAACCATCCCTTACAGGCCCTTCAAAATCGAAATCACTCCAGCGCTGCACTTGTCTTGCCCACAGCAAAGATTTACCTCCAACCTGGTATCCCTTTATCCAGTCAAAAGGTTTTTCCTGTACATATGGATGTTCATTATCTTTAGAAAAAAAGTGTGCGGCATCCTCTTTAAAAGCGTAGCATTTGCTGGCAATAGGATTAGCCTTTTTTACCTCAAGAGGAATTGTCCCCCGATGCTCCATTTGCCATGGATGTAAACTGGTTGTAGGATAATCTATTACATGTTTAACATCTTTACCACGATCCAGCACCAAAGTGCGCAGCCCTTTTTCGGTTAACTCCTTAGCCGCCCATCCCCCGCTAATGCCAGAGCCAATTACAATTACATCATAGGTTTTTTCTTCTACTCCGTTTATATTAAAATATGCCATAGTTAAGCGTTGTAATATTTTTCCTGATTAACGGGAAAACTTCCATCCCATCTTGAAGGTACCTGTTCGTAATCCATTATATTTTCAAGAACATATTTAGAACTCGTATAACCTGCTACGGTTAGATCCTTAACAAAAGGGACGAAGTTTATTTTTCTGTCTGATGCTTTTTCGGCCTCCAGCATCTTATTCAAAACCTCATGTTTTTCGGCATCTGAAAGGTTTAAAAAAGCCTTTTCGAAACGATCTTTACTAGCTCTATTTACCTCATCAAAACCTCCTGCGAATTCTGTTTGCACTTCTTTATCAAAACAGTCACTAACCATTACAAGTACAAAACGATCTACTTCAAGCTCTTTTGCGCCAGGTGTATCAGTAGCCGGGATAATAGTCTCTATCATTCCCGCAAGCATTAGTTTCTGGTCATCATCTATATCGACATTTGCTTGGGGTAGTTCGTCTGCTGTCCAGGAATCTACCCAGAAAGGAACTGTTGCCAGTCCTACGGCAGATATTCCGAAGATTTTAATGAGATCTCTTCTCTTCATGTATATTATTTTGTGTAAATCGTACTTTTTTACTAAAATTTCCGGCTCCAGAAAAGAAAACGGAAAATTTTTCTTCTAAAATTTTTTCTTTATCAGGCAGTTTGTGAAGATAAAGTTAAAATTGAAATCATTAGCGCAAAAATAGAATTTTAGAGGCTACTTCATTTAACTGGCGGAACAACTTTTAATATCTCTTCAAAGCGCACGCAATTCAAAAAACTTTCGCTTAATCTGTAACACAAACTATACCAGCCGGAATTCATCCCGCAAATCTGAAGTAACTATAACCAGTAATTCTTCCGAAGAAAATTTGCTCCCGAAAAAAAGTATATAATTTAGAATTTCCAAAGCAGACTATTTTCAGAATACATTAAGAAGAAACGCAGGCTATTTTGTTATCTTGCAATATGGAGAAAAGAGTGATAGGCAGGTTTGACAAAGCAGATTTCCCGGCCCTCAGGTTATATGATATTGCGATAAAAATAGATACGGGCGCTTATACTTCGTCCATACATTGTGAAAATATTGAAGAAAAGGACGATAAACTTTATTGTACCTTTCTGGATGAAGAGCACCCTTTGTACAATGGCAGGGAAATTATTTTCGACGATTTTGACATTGTCTTTGTACGCAGTAGTAACGGGATTATACAAAAGAGGTATCAGGTACAATCCAACATTAAACTTTTTAATAAGATTTTTAAAATTTCCCTTTCTTTGTCTTCGCGTCAGGAAATGCGATTTCCGGTTCTTATCGGGAGAAAATTTCTCACCAAAAAATTTATTGTCGATACAGAACTAACAAACGTTTCTAATAATTTAAATGAAAATGAAGCTAAAAATTCTATCCAGAAATAGCAACCTTTATTCAACCAAACGACTGGTGGAAGCCGCTAAAAAACGTGATCACGAAGTTGAAGTTATAGATCCAGTTAAATGTGATCTTGTTATAGAAAAGAAAAAACCCTCGATATTTTATAAAGGAAAAGCTATTGAAGGAGCAGATGCGGTAATCCCCAGAATTGGTGCATCAATTACTTTCTTTGGAACTGCGGTTGTAAGGCAATTCGAAATGATGGGTACTTTTACTACTACAGAATCACAGGCATTGGTGAGAAGTCGTGATAAACTTAGGAGCCTGCAGATTCTTTCCCGCGCCAGACTGGGGCTGCCAAAAACGGTCTTTACCAACTACTCAAAAGATGTTAAAGAAGTAATAGATCACGTAGGAGGTGCGCCTCTCATTATAAAATTACTTGAAGGGACCCAGGGATTGGGAGTTGTACTTGCAGAAACAAATAATGCAGCCGAATCTGTTATTGAAGCTTTTAATGGATTACAGGCAAGGGTTATCGTCCAGGAGTTTATTAAAGAAGCCGGCGGGGCCGATATTCGTGCTTTTGTTGTAGACGGCCATGTAGTTGGAGCAATGAAGCGCCAGGGAAAAGAAGGCGAATTTCGTTCTAATCTTCACCGTGGTGGGTCTGCTGAGATCATTGAACTTACAGATGAAGAGGAAAATGCAGCCATAAAAGCCGCCAAAGCAATGAGTCTTGGAGTTGCCGGTGTGGATATGCTGCAAAGTGCCAGAGGACCACTTATTCTAGAAGTGAACTCCTCTCCAGGCCTTGAAGGCATTGAAGCTGCCACGGGAAAAGACATAGCAAAAACCATTATAAGGTACATTGAGCGAAATGTGTAATTTATGCCACAAATAGACAAGGATAATGTCCTGGAGATACTGGGAAAAAGAATACCCCCGGGAAAGAGTGCAACAATTAATTTTAATATGGCCAAACTCTACACCACTACATCTGTAGAGGTGCCGGTCATTATTGAACGTTCGAAAAAACCCGGTCCGGTCGTGTTACTTACAGCAGGAATTCATGGGGACGAAATAAATGGGGTGGAAATAGTACGGCAGATTATTTCCAAAGGAATTAACAAACCCCAGAGAGGTACTATAATTTGTATTCCGGTTGTAAATATTTTTGGATTTCTTACGTTAACACGGGAATTTCCAGATGGCCGGGATCTAAACCGAGTGTTTCCCGGAACAAAACATGGCTCTCTGGCTAGTAGATTTGCATATCAATTCGTAAAGAAAATTCTTCCGGTAGCAGATTTTTGCATGGATTTCCATACTGGTGGAGCAAGTAGATTTAATGCGCCCCAGATCAGAATAAAGAAAGGCAATGAGGAAAGTCTTAAGTACGCTCGTATATTTAATGCTCCATTTACCATTAATTCTAAAACAATAACAAAGTCATACAGGGAGACTTGTGCGAAATTAGGAATTCCGGTACTTCTTTTCGAAGGCGGAAAATCTTCTAACAGCAATAAAGAAATTGCAAGACATGGAGTGGACGGTGCTACACGAATCCTAAGCCACCTGGACATGTTAAATCCTAAATTTGACTATCCCGATGCTATTACCGAAACGGTAGTGATCGAAAATACCTTCTGGATGCGTGCGAAGTACAGCGGACTTCTGCATATTAAAATTCCTTGTGGCAAGCATGTGGAAAAAGGAGAATTTATTGCAACAATTACCGATCCTTACGGCAAATTCCGACATAAGATTAAAGCCGCAAATGAAGGCTATGTAATAAATGTGAATGAATCTCCCATAGTTTACCAGGGCGATGCGGTTTTTCATATTACACTTCCAAAAAGGACAAATGAAGAAGAAATATCTGAGAGCGAAATATAAGAAGTTAAGACTTAATTTGACTACGGAAACAATTGAAGATCTGAGTCTGCAAATCGCCAATCAACTATTAACACTGCCAATCTGGGATTTCAGCTTTTATCATCTTTTTTTAAGTATTGCTGAACAGAAAGAAGTCGATACAGAACCTATACTCCATATTCTACAGGGAAAAGACAAAAATGTAGTACTCCCTAAGACCGACGCTCCTACAAATGAACTTATAAATTACCTTTTAACGGATACAACAGTAATTAAAAAGAATCGTTGGAACATTCCGGAACCACAGGATGGAATAATTATCGAAGCAAACAAAATAGAGGTTGTGTTTGTACCGCTTCTTGCATTTGACACCTCCGGACACCGTGTTGGTTATGGCAAAGGCTTCTATGATAAATTTTTCGCAACCTGCCAGCCAGACGTCTTGAAGGTTGGACTCTCGTTTTTTGAGGCTGAAGAAAAAATTGAAGATACTTATCAGTCAGACATTCCACTTGACTATTGTGTGACCCCTAAAAACTCCTACAGCTTTAGAAAAAGTTAAATTTATTTGTAGGACTATTCACATTAGCCTACATTTATCTAAATATTCCCCCGTTAATGCTTAATGACCTCCAGCTAAATAGTATCCTAGAGGATTTTGATATAGCTTATTGGAAAATCAATCTCTTCAGCAAGGAAATTGACTGGTCTGATCATTTTACTACATTAATTGGCAATCCTTATACCTCTAATGATTCCTTTGAATTTTTTCTTCAGGAAATCCTGCACCCAGATTATCGTTACGACTTCCGAATTAACTTTGAAAAGTTACTTTCAGAAAACGAAACCTTCAGCTTTGAAATAAAGATGCGCCTCGAAAATGGCAAATATCGGTGGTTTGAATGCAAGAATCTAAAAAATAAAGACAGTAGCTTAAGAGAAACAGCAGTGCTGATCTTTGTAAATATCCACCAGAGCAAACGTGACCAATATACTATAGAAGAGAATTTTTTCTACTATAGGGAGACAGCAGAAATGACTTCTACAGGTGGCTGGTACGTAGATATTATAGACAAGAATATTTATTGGGACAATGTCACCAAGAGAATTATGGATTGCCCCCAGGACTTTCAACTGGATTACACAGAAAGATTGAAGTTTTATACACCGGAACACCATCATCTAATAAATTCTGCATTTAAAAAATGTGAACTTTACGGGATCCCCTTCAAAATTGAACTTAAAATGTTGACGCTTTATAAAAAGGAATTTTGGGTGAGCGCCACCGGAAAACCTGTTTATAATCAGGAACAGCAAATAATAGGTATAAGAGGGGTTTTTCAGGATATTAATGAAAATAAAACCAACGAAATAAATCTCCAGAACTCTCTGGACATTATCGCCACCCAAAATTCACGCCTCTTCAATTTTGCGCATATTGTTTCCCACAAATTAAGATCCCATAGCAGTAATCTTAGTCTTGTGGTTGAGCTACTAAAAGAAGCTAAAACAGATAAGGATAAACTGGATCTACTGGAAAACGTAAGTTATATTTCTAAAAACCTGGATACCGCCATTGCACAACTTAATGATGTGGTGAGCATCGATACCACTTTAGCTAAAGAGAGGGCAAAAATCAAGTTTGATGACGCCCTGGATTTTGTCCTGGCCTCCATTTCTTCCCTGATCAATCGGGAAAATGCAAAAATCATCGCTGAATTCCATTCTTTAAAAGAAATTTACTATATACCTGAGTATCTTGAAAGTATTTTACTAAATTTAATTAGTAATGCCATAAAATATAAACAGCCAGGCAGGAAACCGGTTATTTATATTCAGTCATATGTCTCTAACGGAAAGGAATTTCTGGAAATTAGTGACAACGGTATGGGCATAGATCTCGATCAACATGGGGATAAGATGTTTGGAATGTACAAGACCTTTCATCAAAATCCCGAAGCAAAGGGAATTGGGCTGTTTATCACCAAAAATCAGGTGGAGGCGTTGGGAGGCTCAATTTCTGTTACGAGTACAGTTGACATCGGGACGACTTTTAAGATAATGTTTTAGATTTTACTATTATGGGGCAAAAAGTAGGACTGGCATGTATTATCGACGATGATAAGATATACGTGAATCTGGTAAAGAAAATTATTGAAATTAAACAACTCTCAGAAAACCTTCTGATTTACAAAAATGGAAAAGAAGCTCTGGATTACTTTGAACATATCCTTGGCAACATGACAGAAGACAGGCTTCCTGAAATTATTTTTCTTGATTTAAACATGCCGGTGATGGACGGCTGGGAATTCCTGAATGAATTCATCAAAATCAAAAATTATTTTAATAAGAAAATTACACTTTACGTCGTGAGTTCCTCAATAGATCCAAGAGATTTAGAACGGGCAAAATCCATCAATCTAGTAACGGACTATCTTATTAAACCCATTGAACTTAAAAAGTTTGAAAAAATCTTTGAGAGAACAATACCTGCTGCTTAATTCCCCTCCTCTTCTTGTTTTGGAAAAGCTCGTTTATTAAAAATTAGCAGAAGAATTACCCCTGCACTAATTGCGCTGTCTGCAATATTAAATACAGGTTCAAAAAAGGTAAAGTAATTTCCTCCCCAAACAGGGATCCATTCCGGTAAATACCCCTCGTATAATGGGAAGTAAAGCATATCCACAACTTTACCATGAAAGAGTGTGCTATAGCCTCCTCCCTCAGGCATAAATTCTGCGATCTGGCGATAACTGTCGTTGAAGATTATTCCGTAGAAAACAGAGTCTATAATGTTCCCCATTGCGCCTGCAAAGATAAGTGCAATGGACACGATGAGAACCTTAGATGCATTCTTGCGTACAGAGTCCCATAACCAATATCCAATTCCAACAATAGCTACCAATCGGAATAAGGTTAGAATTAACTTCCCATAAGTTCCCGGTATCTTAGTTCCCCAGGCCATTCCTTCATTTTCAACGAAAAGAATACTAAACCAATCGAATACCGGAAGCTCCTGCCCTAAAGTAAAATTAGTTTTGATGTAGATTTTGGATACCTGGTCTATTAACAATACCAGGAAAATAATAACGCCAGCTTTTTTTAGAGACATGAATGTTAAGTTAAAAACGAACCAAAAATACTAATATTATTTAGTTCTAAGGACACGAATGTCCCCATTAATAGATTTGAGTTTTAGAAGATTAGTTCCACGAATTCCTGGCTGAACATATACTATTCCGTTTCTGGATTTAGCTTGTACATTAACGGGTGTCGTCTCTACATAAATATTCCCTTTGTACGTATTTACAGTAGCTTTACCCTTAAAGGATAAAAGCCTGCAGTAGCCGTCCTTTAGATCGGCAAAAAGATATTTAAAACTCCCTCCCGCCTCTACCGAAGCAAGATTAGAACTGATAAAAACCTGGATATTTTCCGGTACCTCCAGTTTTATTTCCATAGAAATAATTTTATGAGCACTAAGTTTATCATACCCTCCCGTTAAGGCTTTGGGAAACCGGCTGCTGAGTTTCAGCGTCTGCTTTTCTACTTCAGTAACAAGAAAAATATTGTTGTAATATTCTCCTTCAGAATGAGTAGAAATCTTGATTTCTTCTGTACCCGAAGTATATAGGCTTATTTTATAAACCTCATCGGCATAAATTTCAATCTTATGGATGTCGCTGGCATCAAAAATCTCCCTGGTATCCTTCTGAGCGTTACACAGAAGAATTCCGAAAAAAAGAAAACTACATATTAAAACTTGCTTCACTATGAAAATCAAAAAACGCTCCTTGCTGAATTCAACAGGAGCGTTTTCCATAAATTTAAAAATGTCGATTATCGCTGAAGGTTCTTAGCTTCGATACTTAGTGTCGCATGCGGAACAAGCATAAGTCGCTCTTTTGCAATAAGTTTTCCGGTAACGCGGCATATGCCATAAGTTTTATTTTCAATACGAAGCAAAGCATTCTTTAAATCCCTGATAAATTTCTCCTGACGAATAGCCAGCTGGGAATTTGCTTCTTTACTCATGGTTTCACTTCCTTCTTCAAAAGCTTTAAAGGTCGGGGAGGTATCATCTGTACCGTTATCGCCGTCGTTTTTATAAGCATTTTGATAGATTTCAAGTTGTTCCTGGGCCTTTGCAATCTTTTTCAAGATTAAGGCCTTAAACTCTGCTAAATCAGCATCGCAGTATCTTTCTTTAACATCTGTAGACATAGGCTTAATGTTTTTTAATAAACAATCTTGTGGAAATTTCGTCAAATTCTACCAGAGAACCCTCTTCAACCACATCTGCAAATTCGAGACTTGCAGTTAATGTTTCATTTTTAATATAAGTTATATTTTCATTAACAGCATCCTCGATCATGCCGTCCTTTTGTAGGGTCACATTAATTGTATCTGTTACTTCAAAACCAGAATCTTTACGCATATTCTGAATGCGGTTAATTAACTCCCGGGCAACTCCTTCCTTCTTCAATTCAGGAGAAATATTTACGTCCAAAGCTACTGTAATATTGCCACTACTGGCTACCGTCCAACCTTCAATATCCTGCGAGGATATTTCCAGCTCATCGATCGCCAAATTAATCATTTTTTCATTAACTTCAATATCAATACTTCCCTCACGCTCCACTTGTGCTATATCTTCGGAAGTAAAACCACTTATCTTGCTAACAATCAATTTAATATCTTTTCCAAATCTCGGACCAAGAACTCTGAAATTTGGCTTTACCTGTTTTACAAGTATTCCTGAAGCATCATCTATAAGCTCCAGTTCCTTTACATTAACTTCAGATTTTATAAGATCCTGAACAGCCAGAATTTCTTCCTTCTGTCGCTCGTCCAGTACCGGAATCATTACTCTTTGCAAAGGCTGTCTAACTTTTATCATCTCTTTTTTTCGCAGCGAAAGTACCAGAGAAGAAATAGTTTGTGCCTTCTCCATCTTTCGCTCTAAAGACTTATCAACAAACTTTTCCTCAAACTGCGGAAACTGAGCCAAATGTACAGATTCGAATGTTTCCTTATTTGTTGCCTGGTTTAAATCTTTGTAAAGTTTCTCCATATAGAATGGAGCTACCGGAGCACCTAACTTTGCAACAGTTTTCAGGCAGGTGTAGAGCGTTTGATATGCTGAAATTTTATCCTGCTCATAATCTCCTTTCCAGAACCTTCTCCTGCTTAGACGCACAAACCAGTTACTCAGGTTTTCCTGAACAAATTCTGAAATTGCCCGGGTAGCCCTTGTAGGTTCATAATCTGCATAGAATTTATCGACGTTCTGGATAAGCGTAAGCAATTCTGAAAGGATCCAGCGATCTATCTCCGGTCTTTCTTCCAACGCAATTTCATCTTCAGCATAAGTGAAATTGTCAATATTTGCATACAGGGTAAAGAAAGAATACGTATTGTAAAGTGTTCCGAAGAATTTACGTTGCACTTCCCCAATTCCTTCAATATCAAATTTTAGGTTATCCCATGGATTGGCATTGGAGATCATATACCACCGGGTCGCATCGGGACCAAAAGCCGCCAAAGTTTCGAATGGGTCTACCGCATTGCCAAGGCGCTTGGACATTTTTTGTCCGTTTTTGTCCAAAACAAGTCCGTTGGAAACTACATTTTTATAAGCAACATCATCAAAAATCATTGTTGCAATGGCATGAAGCGTATAGAACCAACCTCTTGTTTGATCCACACCTTCAGCAATAAAATCTGCCTGCCTCCAGGTCTCTTCTACTTTTTCTTTATTTTCAAAGGGATAATGCCACTGAGAATATGGCATAGAACCGGAATCGAACCACACATCTATAAGATCTGCTTCCCTTTTCATAGGCTTACCACTTTCGGAAATAAGCGTAATCCCGTCTACCACATTTTTATGAAGATCTACCTGCTCATAGTTCTCATCACTCATATTGCCGGGCTCAAAACCTTCAAAAATATCCTTGTCCATCACTCCGGCCGCTACAGCTTTGCCCATTTCTTCCTTTAGCTCTGCAATGGAACCAACGATCTTTTCTTCCCGGCCGTCCTCTGTCCTCCAGATTGGCAACGGAATTCCCCAGTACCTGCTTCTGGATAGGTTCCAGTCGTTTGCATTTGCCAGCCAGTTTCCAAAACGTCCTTCTCCCGTAGCTTTCGGTTTCCAGTTGATTCCGAGGTTCAATTCATGCATCCGGTCTTTAACATCGGTCACTTTTATAAACCAGGAATCTAATGGATAATATAATATTGGCCTGTCTGTTCTCCAGCAGTTTGGATAACTGTGCACATATTTTTCAACTTTAAATGCACGATTTTCTTCTTTCAGTTTTATCGCGATTTCAACGTCTACAGATCTTTCCGGAGCTTCTCCATCGTCATAATATTCATTCTTCACATATTTCCCTGCAAACTCTCCAAGTTCTTTTCTGAATTTTCCCTGCAAATCAACCAACGGAACCAGATTATCGTTTTCATCCTTAACCAGCAATGGCGGAACTTCCGGAATTGCCTGCTTCGCTACCAGCGCATCATCTGCACCAAAAGTAGGCGCAGTATGTACGATCCCCGTACCATCTTCGGTAGTTACAAAATCTCCTGCAATTACCCGAAAGGCATTTTCAGGATTATTATATGGTTGAGCGTATGGCATTAACTGCTCATATTTTATCCCTACAAGATCTTTACCCGAATAACTCTTCCCTATAAAATAAGGGATCTTATCTCCTTCTTTATAATCCTGAAGGGCTTCTTTGCTTTCAACCTTATTAAACTTCTTATCGAACTGCTTTTCAGCAAGATCTTTTGCCACCACAATCGTGACGGGCTTAAAAGTATATTGGTTATACGTTTTTACAATTACATACTCAATCTTTGGCCCAACTGTAAGTGCAGTGTTAGAAGGCAAAGTCCACGGAGTTGTGGTCCAGGCGATAAAGAAAAGATCGCCCCAATCCTCTAAATCTTTCCCTAGAGGTGAGGCTTTAAAAGTTTCATTCTGAACTACTTTAAATTGCGCGGTCACCGTGGTATCGGTAACATCCTGATACGTTCCCGGCTGATTAAGCTCGTGGGAACTTAAACCGGTACCCGCCTTTGGTGAGTACGGCTGAATGGTGTAGCCTTTATAGATTAAACCTTTCTTATAAATTTCGGAAAGCAGCCACCAAACTGTTTCCATGTATTTGGATTTATAGGTAATATATGGATCGTCCATATCTACCCAATAACCCATTTTTTCGGTAAGGTCATTCCACACATCGGTGTAACGCATTACCGCATTTTTACAAGCATCATTGTATTTTTCGACACTAATTTTGGTGCCAATATCTTCTTTTGTAATCCCAAGTTCTTTTTCAACACCAAGTTCTATTGGCAAACCGTGGGTATCCCAACCGGCTTTCCGTTTAACCTGAAATCCTTTCTGGGTTTTATAGCGGCAAAAAATATCCTTAATGGCTCTAGCCATTACATGGTGAATCCCCGGCAGTCCGTTAGCCGATGGCGGTCCTTCAAAGAAAATGAATTGTTCTTCACCTTCACGTGATGAGATACTTTTTTCAAATATCTTGTTCTCCTTCCACCAGGATAAGGTTTCTTCTGCAACTTTTGGTAAGTCAAGTCCTTTATATTCAGGGAACTTATTGCTCATTTTATCGAAATTTCTAATGATGTGCGAAATTAATCAATTTTGACAAAAGAGAGGGGCATAAAAAGAAAATCCTATTTCAGGAATTCTCCACTATTGAGGATTACAGACAGTTTCAAAAAAGAAAATATTTGGGAATTAAAAAGAAAAAGTTAAAGATCAAGGGCTACATAAAGTACTATCAGGCTAAATCGCATCTGAAATCTCGGCCAGAGTACCTGTCATTTTTATATTCAGCTTTGTGTTATCCAGCATCTTATTATCAGAATGCATCCTGGCATTAAATTGAAAAATGAAAACAGTTTCATCCTGATTAAATATAAAATCCTTTGCAGACTGTGTAAGACTTCCGGATTCTTTTTTAACATGTACCGTAATATCTTCTGTAGCTCCTGGCTGTATATGAATATCTTCCATCTGGCCAACCAATTCCATTTCATCCCTTACGGTAAAAGAAAAGGATCCATTAGTAATATTTGTAGGATAATGATTAGGATTCGTTAGACTTACGATAACATCCATGCTTTCATCAGAATCAAGAAGATTGGTCTCTATGTTTTTTAGTTCCATTTTCATCTTCTGAAATGTGGGAAGACTATCAGAAATTTTCATAGAAAATTCCTCCTCTCCTTCAATAGGTACATCTAGCGTCGCGCTTGCTTCTAATGCATAAAAGGCACTATCAACACGTTCTTTTTCAAAATAATCCTGAACTTTTGTCATTGGATCAACCAGAATTTCCATAGGCAATTCTATTACCGTACTGTCCGATGTTTTAATATTGAAAGGATCATCATATATATCCTGAATAACTTTAATAGAATCTATAAAAACCTCATATTCCATGCTTTTACTTTTAAATTCTACCGGAAAAGGATTTTTTAAAACGACTTCGGTTACTATACTTATCTTTTCGTCACTTATATCAGTTATTCTGGCAGAAGCTATGCTCATTTCCGGCTTTAAGTCCTGTGCTATTCCACCCTGTCCAGTGCCTGATGAAGATGATTGCCACCACCATATTCCTGCTGCCACTATTACTATTACTGCTATCACAGCCCACAATTTCCCATTCCTCATATTATATTGTTTTAAATTTATTCATTTTAGGAATGTTCTTAAGAAAAGAACAGCCTGCCTATAATATACACAATAGATAACATGCTGAGGTTAAGTAAATTATAATGTTTACGAACAGAGGATAATATAAAAACGGTAATTTTCGTCCTGAAGTTTAACTGAAAAATTTTGGCTTGATCTAAAAAATCCTATTTGCCGAAAATTGCCATTTTGAGGCACTCGCTTTAAAACAGATTTTTTCAGTTAAAAAAGATAATTTAACGCCAGGATAAAATTTCTTCCTGCTGCTGAAATTCCTGAAGAATACGTCCTGTAAAGCTGATTCATAATGTTTTCCAGTGACGCTGTCGCCTTCCAATGCTCACTTAACGTGTATTGTGCGGCTAAATTGATCGTATACCAGGCGGGGGAATAAGGATTTCCATTTTCATCTATAGCGTAAAGATATTCCTTGCTTTGTTCTGAAGGTGCCAGTTCTTCAAATTCAAATTCGCCGTTGTATTCTCCGTAAAGATCAAATTTCAGTCTTTTTTTATGCCATAAAAGGTGCGTATTCCCAAAAACGGGTGCCGCATGTCGCAAAGGTACATAATTGTTACCTTCTTTTTCTTTCCCTTCAGTAATAGTAAGCTGGGAAGTCAATCTAAAAGCCACTGAAAAATCTATTTTCATTCCTCCTTCAAAACCGTAGACATAAGCACTTGCCGAATTCTGGATGGCCTGCACACGGCTTGGCTCTCCCTGGTAATCTATGATGGTTTCGCCTTCCAGACTAAAATCCCGCCGTACCATGGCATTATCGAGATAGGTGTAAAATCCAGCAATTTCGAAACGGATATTTTCTCCGGGAGTCCAGTCCAGTCCCAGTTCCCCATTGTAAGCATATTCAGGTTCAAGATCTGGATTGGGAACTACAACTGCACCGGGTTCGGAGTCGAAAATCTTTCCAATATCGTCAATATTCGGAGCACGAAAAGCTGTGGAAAAATTCAGCCTCCAGCCAAGACTGCTGTTTTGCTGCCAGTTAATACCGGCACTTCCGGTTAACGCACCGGTATTAATATTTGCCTCTTCAAAAGGAAAATCGTAAAAACCCGAATTAAAATCTGCATTTAATATTACCCGGTTATACCTTACTCCAGATTGAAAAGCCAGGCTTTCCTGTATTTTCCACTGATAACTTCCGTAGGCGGCAAGAGACTGCCAGGAAGAATTATCGGGATATCTGGAAGCCGTCGGATTAACTTCACCGGAAATTATATTTTTACTCCCACCTTCAGAATTAACATTATTAAGCACATATTCTATTCCGTAGAAAAATTTGCTCTCCTGAAATCCTTTTTCAAAGTCGAGGTTAAAAGAGTATGCGCCTACATTTTCTTCTGAATTAAAAAGTACTTCCTCTCCAAAATTCCGATCGTTACGGCTTTCAGCAAAATATTGATAAGCCGCTGTAAATTGCGCTTTATCATACGCCGTTCCATCTCCTCTTTTATTCACTTTAAAATTCCCCATAAACCACGTTTGCGGACCATAATACCACTCGGCAGACCGTAAATTTCCTTCCCGTTTTCTATACAGCCTGTCGTATCGCGGATAATCTGAAGTTGTGCTATAGATAAGCCCCAGGTTAAAATCCCAGTTCCCATCGGGCATAAATCTGATCTTTTCCAAAAGGTTGATCTGACTGTAACCGGTTGGTTTCTGAACCCGCGGATCTGGATTTTCCACCTGGATATCCCCACCATTTCGACGAACTACGTATTCTTTCCTCAAATATTCTTCAGGGCCATATTTTCCCATTTTAAGATCTCCAAAGTCGGAATAGGTAATAGAAGTTTGGGAAGCCCACTTTGGTCTTCCAATATTTACATCTGCATGTACTGTTTTTTCAGTATTAGCACTAGCATACCGGGAATAGGCATTTCCGGAGACTGCAGTTTTTCCGGTGAAAGAAAAATCGGGGCGCAGCGTATAAAAGTTCATTACACCGCCAATTGCATCGCTCCCGTAAACCACAGAGCCGGGGCCAATAATCACTTCGCTGCTCTCCACTGCAAGAGGATCAATAGAAATTATATTCTGAAGATTTCCACTCCTGAAAATCGCGTTATTCATCCTCACGCCATCTACGGTAATCAACAAACGATTTGTTGCAAAGCCTCGAATCATCGGACTTCCACCGCCTAACTGACTCTTTTGAACATACACCTGACCCGTGTTTTCAAGAAGATCTGCTGAAGTTTGGGGAGTATAGAGTTTAATATCTTCAGAAGTTATACTTATTATTTTTTGCGGAATATCTTCTTTGCTCATTTCAAATTTTGAAATGGACAAAATCACCTGCTCGAGTTCATTTTCATTCCCTGTTAAATAAACAGAATGATTTTCCCTGATGATGTCAAATTTCCTTTTCCTCACCTCATCATGGGAAATGTGCTTAAAAATTAAAATTTCGTTTGTACTAAATTTGGTAATATCGGCAAAGCCATCAAAATTGGTAAGGGCGCTTTTGGTTTTCTCGGGATTGTAAATTGCTACATTGGGAAGGGGCTCATTAGTTTCTTTATCGAAAACCTGAATTTCCTGCGCATATATTGAAAAACATAAAAAACAGGCAATAATGCCGGAGAACAATCGCATTAGCTAAAGATTTCATTAAGTACGGCAAGAGACTTTGGCTTTCTAAAACCTTCAATATGTAATTCGTAGTACAAAATGAGCATGTTTAAGAAATTTGTCCGGCTGGTCTGGTTGAGTTTAATACTGGTAAGACTATCAAAATTTATGCCCAAGAACTGCCGTAAAATTTCAAGGTTTTCACCTTCAATGCAATATTCGTTACTCTTATATTCCTGAAAAACCCCATCCAGCATATTGAAGTACGGAAAATCTTTGTTAGAGTCATCTGGCTGAAACCCCAAATATCGACTTAATTTCAGCAAAAACAGCAGATGGAAATTAGCAATCGAGTCGTGAAGGTCCAGCCAATTTAGACTTGCCTTCAAATATTCATATAACGGTGGATTTGCCTCTTCTTCCCGGATCGAATTCTTTAAAACTTCAGCTAAAAATATCACCATAGATGTTTTTATCACATTTGTATGCAACGTCTGGTAAGTATGCAGCACTTTTGCCTCCTTGAGGTATTCCAAAGTGCCTTTGTTTTTATGGCTGGCGACAAGATCGAGTTGGGTAAGCAACTGAAAAAGCGAGGTCTTTAATTTGCCCTTTTTCGATTTTAATATTCCACGAAGTATGTAGGTTTTTAATCCACTTTCCAGGGTATAGGCTTTTACAATAAGATCTGCCTCTCCATACTTTAGCGCACTAATAACTATTGCTTCGGTATTTACGTGCATTGAAATAAATTTGAAACCAAAGGTATAAAAAGAGGTCGTCTAAATCCTTTTTTTCTTCAACTGAAGTAACTCCAGATGACGATAATTGGCATTAGACGACCTCTTAAAATTGTATAGGAATGGTGTTTACACTACTCCCTGTGCAAGCATAGCATCTGCCACTTTTACGAAACCGGCAATGTTAGCTCCTTTTACGTAATCTACATATCCATCTTCATCAGATCCAAATTCAACACATTTTGCATGAATATCGTTCATAATCTCCTTAAGTTTTCCATCTACTTCTTCTGAAGTCCAGGAGTAGCGCATAGAATTCTGGGACATTTCCAATCCTGAAGTGGCTACACCTCCGGCATTTGATGCTTTTCCCGGAGAGAATAAAATTTTAGCCTCCTGGAAAACCGCAACAGCCTCTGGCGTACATGGCATATTAGCGCCTTCTCCTACACAAATACAGCCGTTGGAAACCAAGGTTTTCGCATCTTCTTCCAGTAATTCATTTTGAGTAGCACATGGCATTGCTATATCACAATTAATACCCCATGGTGTTTTTCCCTCAAAATATTCAGCGTTAGGATATTGTTCCACATACTCGCTTATCCTGCCGCGCTTCTCATTTTTAAGGTTCATTACATATTGAAGCTTACCTGCATCGATTCCTTCTTTGTCGTAAACGTACCCGCCGGAATCTGACATAGTAAGTACTTTACCACCTAACTGCAGTGCTTTTTCTGCAGCATATTGCGCCACATTTCCAGATCCTGATATCACAATGGTTTTTCCCTTAATGCTATCTCCTTTTTTAGAAAGCATATTTTCTGTAAAATACACATTTCCGTAACCCGTAGCTTCAGGACGAATTAACGAACCTCCATAAGAAATAGCTTTTCCGGTTAAAATTCCGGTAAACTCATTTTGTAATCTCTTGTATTGGCCATACATATAGCCTACTTCGCGTCCTCCAACACCTATATCTCCTGCCGGCACATCTGTATTTGCTCCAATATGCCTAAAAAGTTCGGTCATAAAGCTCTGGCAAAAACGCATTACTTCATTATCTGTTTTTCCTTTTGGATCAAAATCTGAACCTCCTTTACCACCACCCATTGGAAGGGTTGTTAAGCTATTTTTGAAAACCTGCTCAAAAGCGAGAAATTTCAAAATACTTAGATTAACTGATGGATGAAACCTTAAACCACCTTTATAAGGCCCAATGGCAGAATTCATCTGGATCCTGAAGCCTCTGTTTACCTGTATTTCACCTTTTTCATCGACCCATGGCACTCTAAACATAAGCACTCTCTCCGGCTCCACCATACGCTCTAAAAGCTTAGCGTTTTGGTATTTTTTATTTTTTTCTATAAAAGGGATTATTGTTTCTGCAACTTCATGAACCGCCTGCATAAATTCAGGTTCATTCTGATTTCTTTTCGAGATTTTATCAAGGAAATCTTTTACATTTTGTTCCATAATAATATTAGAGTAATGAGGATTATTAAAAAATATTGCTGTTATGCATTACAAATATAAGATTTCTGCAAACGATACCTGTTCATTTTTATGTTTTGATATAATATTAACATGATAATTTAAATGAATCTTTGGAATTTCTGTTTATTAACGATGTTAAAGTTCTTTTCATATATTTGCTTCTACCTATAGCCAGTCCCAAAATGCTACGTACTGTGTTCTTTTTGTTTATTTTTTTCCTTGTTTTTGGCGGGAAAAGCTATTCTCAATTTGGATTTACGCACGAAATTGGGGTTTTAGTTGGACCATCTTCTTTTTTTACTGATTACGGGGAACGATGGAACTTAAAAAACAATATAAATAATTCTGGTTTAGGTGTAGGAATAGTACATTATATCAACTTCGCCTTTGACTCAGATTGTAATTATCGGGTTCAAAATTCGTATTTTAATAAGCATTTTCGGGTTCGTAGTGAGTTTGACTATTTACGATCCAACCTGGAGCATCATGGCCCTGTAGCCTCCCAAAATACTGTTGGCGGCCAATTACTAAGGGCTATGCATGGTTTTTCTGAAACTTATGAAATGGGGATGCACCTGGAGTACCACCCTGTTAATATAAGGGATTTTGCAAATTTCGGTTATCTGTTTTCCCCATATGTAAGTCTGGGAGCGCATTTAGTACATTTTCGACCAAGGGCTTATTCAGATCTTGGACCTTTAGATGATCCCGCTAATGTTTTTCCCACCTTTGAGGGTGGGATTGAGCTTGAGCCAAAGAACACATTTGCTGTAATTGGAAGTATGGGAGTACGCTATAAAATTCACCGGACCGGGGATTTTTTAATCGAGGGCAAATGGCATTACTACAACAGTGACTGGATTGATGGTCTAAATATTGATGCTCCCCAGAATAAAGCAAATGACTGGGTGTTTTGGGTAGGCATGGGATATGTTCAGCAACTCAACTTTAATTAATAAGATCTTCAGAAGTAATTATTTTCCCTCTTTTTTTCAGAATTTCTTCCTTTGCCTTCTTAAATTCATTATTATCCAAAGCTCTGGTGGCATCTTCTATTAAAATTGCTGAAAAGCCTTCCTGTAGTGCATCTTTTACTGAAAAATATACGCAGAATTCCGCAGCAAGTCCGCAGAAATATATTTCCTCCACTCCTTTTTCTTTCAGGTAACCGGTAAGTCCCGTAGATTTTAAATGCGCATTATCATAAAAACCGCTATAACTATCTATTTTAGGATTTGTACCTTTTCTGAAGATCGCTTCAATTTTAGAAGTATTTAATTCCGGATGAAATTCGGCTCCTTCAGAATTTTGTACACAATGAACCGGCCATAATATTTGCTGAATTCCGTCGAGGTCAATGGTTTCAAATTCATTTTTATCAGCATGGCTATCAGCAAAACTAGCGTGATTTTGAGGATGCCAATCCTGTGTGGCAATTACCAGCTCAAACTTCTCCTGGAGCTCGTTTACAACCGGAACAATTTTGTCTCCTTCGGGAACCGCTAAAGCACCCCCCGGCATAAAATCATTCTGAACATCAATAATTAATAAAGCTTTCATGATAGTTGTTTATATTCCTTAATCAATTTATCACGCTCTTCTTTTAAGACCTCACTAATTCCGATTTTATAAATATGAGGATTGTTAAAACGTTTGTATTCTATGGGTAGTTCAGCCAATCTCGAAAGACTGTAAGCCGCTATATCTTTTAATGATTGCTTTTCTAAAAATGATTTCCCATTATGCATTACCTTATGCAGTAGCGGTTCCTGTTTAAAATCCTGAAGTTTCATAGATTTATATGGCTCAAAAGGATGAAACATTTCTTCTATCTGCGTCTCAGATCTCAACCCGATGGCGTCTGCTCCAACACATTGCCCGTTACTGTTTTTTATTCTGAAGACTTGCTTTTTATGCGGAAGGGTAACCTTCGCAAGGCTTTCTGAAATTTTAATTCTTGGTTTCCCGTTGGATTCAGCCAATTTATAAACCCCGTCCAAAGCAGAATCTGGGTTACCCGTAACCAGATTTGTACCTACGCCGAAGATATCTATAGGGGCCTGCTGTTCCAACAGACTTTTAATCACATACTCATCCAATTGATTAGAAGCCGCAATTTTCACATAATCCAATCCTGCTCTATCAAGAAGTTTCCTGCTTTCTTTCGCAAAATAGGCCAAATCCCCGCTATCCAGCCGAACTGCGAAAAGCTTCTGCCCTTTCTCCTCCATTTCCTTTGCAACAGTAATTACATTTGGAATTCCGCTGGCTAAAGTGTTATAGGTATCCACCAATAAAACACACTTATCGGGGCGACCTTTGGCGAAGCTCCGGAAAGCATCAAGTTCATGATCATAACTTTGCACAAAGGAATGCGCCATAGTACCAGAAACCGGAATATCAAAATTCCTCGCAGCCACAACATTACTTGTACCGTCGAACCCTCCGGTAATGGCTGCCCTGGTAGCATAATAACCTCCGGGGCCTTGCGCTCTTCTGAGTCCGAAATCCAGCAAGTGCCGGTCTCCTGCGACCAGCCTCATCCTGCTCGCTTTTGTAGCAATAAGCGTCTGGAAATTCAGCAGATTCAAAAGAATGGTCTCTATGATCTGGGCTTCTATAATATTTGCTTCTATTTGCAGTACAGGCCTTGTGGGGAAAACAATATCTCCTTCCTTAACGGAATATATTGATCCCCGGAATCTAAAATTCTTTAAATAGTCCAGAAAACCCTCATTAAATCCTGCTTTTTTAAGGAAAGCAATATCTTTTTCGTCAAATTGCAGATTTTCAATAATTTCCAACAAATCCTGAAGTCCCGAGAAAACTGCATAACCTCCTTCAAATGGTAATTTTCTGAAGAAATAATCAAAAACAGACTGATGGTTTTTATGACCATTCTCAAAATAAACCTGGGCCATAGCAAGCTGGTACTGGTCTGTATAAGTAGCAGTAAAATCGAACATAAATAATTTTGCCTTGGTTATTAACCTATTGAACTTCTGCAAGTTTTTTCTGGTAAATATCCAGATCTTCCTGCGAGAACAAGACAAATTTAATCTTTTCTACATGCTTAAGAGAGGGAAGTTCGGCTAAAATTGTTTTAATAGCAATACCGGTTGCTGCTTCCATAGGAAAACCGAATGCTCCTGTAGAGATTGCAGGAAAAGCTATAGAAGTAATTTGATTTTTTTCTGCAAGGCGCAGGACGTTAGTATAGCATTTTGCCAGTAGTACATCTTCCGGTTTATTTTTGCCGTAAACGGGACCAAGACAATGTATAACATAGTCATTTGGCAAATTATAAGCTTTGGTAATTACAGCCTCACCTGGTTTTATAGGTGCCAAATCCTGACATTCCCTGAAAAGGTCATTACCTGCGGCATGATGAATTGCTCCAGCCACTCCACCCCCTGTAGTTAGATGGGCATTAGCAGCATTTACAATGGCCATTATATCGGGTTGTTGGGTAATTCCACCCTTAACAGCCATTATCTCAACTTTATTACGCATAATTCTCAATAATATTTTTATGAATTTAGCGTTTTACTGTCTCATAAAAAATCATATTCTCATTTTTCTATATCTCTGTTTGACATTTTGATTTTCACTCCTGTAATTAACTGAATAGCAGGATCAAATTTTAATCTTATTTCCAGCATATTTTTTACCATTATTTTTTTGATAATATTTAGCGAGAAATAAAAAATATATTATATTTGCGTCCGCAAAATTGATTGCGAAAATTCCTCCTTAGCTCAGTTGGTTAGAGCATCTGACTGTTAATCAGAGGGTCCTTGGTTCGAGCCCAAGAGGGGGAGCAAAAAGCAACAGAAAGCTTTTTTTAAAAATTCTGGACATACTGAAATTCCTCCTTAGCTCAGTTGGTTAGAGCATTTGACTGTTAATCAAAGGGTCCTTGGTTCGAGCCCAAGAGGGGGAGCAAAACAAAGCCTTTTGAGAAATCAAAAGGCTTTGTTTTTTTCATGGGTACAACATAGGTACAACAAATTTTTTTTCTTAATTGAAGGTCTATCAATTTCTCTTTGGATAAGCTTCGGTGATATTTTCGTTTTGATGATCGTAGAAATTGGCTGTAATCTCATTTTTTCTTTTTCTTTAAGCACATGAGATATTAAGTTGATTGAATATGATGAAAACTCCAGAACTTAAAATTCAATATGTTTCAGACCTCCACTTATAATTATCTGAGAATCAATTTTTTGAAGAATTTCCAGTAAAGCCTGCTGGAGATATACTTATTAGCTGGGGATGTTGTTCCTCTTATAAGCCTTGACGATTTTAGTTATTTTTTGACCAGCTTTCTCAAGATTTTGAAGCGGATTTTTGGATTCCTGTTAATTATGAATACTATAATTATGACCTGGGATTAAAAAGTGGTTAGCTTCAAGGAAAATCAGGGAGAATATATGGTTTTTAAATAATCAGGAAATTATTTATAGGAAATACCGGTTAATATTTTCTACGCTATGGTCATACATCTCTTCGCAAAAAACACTTCGCAGCAATAATTTAATCTTTGGGGAATGTAATCCCTAAAAAACATTATATTTGGGGAATACAATCCTTAATTATGATAGAAAGAGCATTACAGAAAAAAATTGCGAACCGCTTTGGAAGCGGTAAGGCAATTCTTTTAATTGGCCCCAGACAAGTTGGTAAGACAACTCTTTTCAATAAATTATTGGAAGGGAAAGAATATCTTTTTCTAAATGGAGATGATCCCACGGTTAGAAAACTACTTTCTAATCCTAATTTAGAACAACTCAAAAATATAATAGGGAATCACCAAATTGTATTTGTAGACGAAGCCCAACGTATGGATAACATAGGAATCACTCTCAAATTAATTACAGATCAATTAAATTCGGTTCAACTCCTGGTTAGTGGCTCTTCTGCCTTCGAATTAAACAACCAGACTCAAGAACCGCTTACAGGCAGAAAATGGGAATATCAGCTGTATCCTATCTCCTGGGGAGAATTCGAATCACATATAGGATTTCTTAAAGCCGAGCAACAATTAGAATTAAGAGTAGTCTACGGGATGTATCCTGATGTGATAAATAATTTTGGAGAGGAAAAGGATATTCTGAAACAACTTACCGATAGCTATTTATATAAAGATATCCTAAGTTATGGAGGAATTCGGAAACCAGAAATACTTGAAAAGTTATTGAGAGCTCTTGCCTTTCAGATTGGCAGTGAGGTGAGTTATAACGAATTATCTCAATTGTTGGGGATTGATAAAAAAACGGTAGCAACCTACATTGACCTTCTCTGCCAGGCATTTGTAATATTCAAGCTCCCAAGCTTCAGTAGGAATTTACGCAACGAAATAAAAACCAATCAAAAAATATTCTTTTACGATACCGGTGTTAGAAATATGATAATTGGCGATCTAACGCCTATGGAAAGCAGACAGGATAAAGGAAATCTGTGGGAAAATTTTTTAATAGCTGAACGTTTAAAGTTTAGGGCTTACAACAGTTCTCTTGCTAAAGGATATTTTTGGAGAACCGTGCAACAGCAGGAAATTGACTATGTTGAAGAAGAAGCTGGGATGCTGAAAGGTTTTGAGATCAAATGGAAGCAAAAAAGTAAAGTAAAAGTGCCAAAGAAGTTTTCAGAAACCTATGATGCGAAAGTCACTATTATTAATAGAGATAATTTTAGAGACTTTTTGAATTAAATTATTGTAATATATTCTAAGATTACATCTTTCAAATTACAAAGTTCCACCGCTCCGTTGCCTAAATCCCTTTAGTTTACTATCATTTGGTCTATTTTGGTACTTCTTCCTAAAGTTTCTTTTGGTTATATTTAATAGGTTGAACCTATTGGCATGGAAAAGTTTATTCTAAATGCTGGAAAAGCATTGGCTAAATGGAGGTCAGGGATAAATTATTTCCTGGAAGAGAAAGTGCAGAATAACTCAACCAATCTTATTCTCTTCATCCTTTCTATTTTTGTTGTTTTTATCCTAAGCTTCAGCCTTATTTTCGGAATGGGATCTATCGCTGATAATTTATCCGTTTTCTTGATCCTTTTCGTAATAATGCTTTTGGTGCTGGTTTGGCTGGCCATTTTCTACGAATCAAATAAGTATTTAGAAACCGGACGTCATGATTTTCGGATAATTCCTCTTAAGAAATTGGAGGTAAGGTTCGAACTACTAAATCTTGATAAAGAATCAAAAGAACAATTTATCAGGTTGATAAAAGGATTACGGGTTAGGAAAAAAATCAATTTCACCATGGGCAACAAAAGCGGTGACTCGGCCAATCATCGTATCCTTTTCGTACTGTTCGATGAACTGGTCGCTGGCGGTATTCAAGAACTTACCGGGGAGCGGAAACGTAGCTTTTTCAACTTACTCATGGATTCCTTCTTAATGAACAACGAGCCGCTAAAAGAAAACACCTTAAAAACCAGTTTTTCCACCTGGAAAAACGATCAGGAAAAAATTAATTCCCGCAATCAGCGAAAGCTCGTCCGGCAGATGCTGGGAATAGAATAATTATAGCGTAATCTTCTTTTTATTCCAATTATCCTATTGATTTATAGGTATTTGCTTTCCTAAGTTTGTCTTGCGCAAAATGTAAAAGGCCTTTTACTCATTTTTAATTTTAATGCTATAGTTATGAATGAGCAAGAACAAGTGGTGGGTTTATTGGAAGATATTAAAGTCTTGCTTTCCCACACTAAAAAAGTAATGAACGTGGAAGATCTGGCACAATATACAGGACTCTCCAAAAGCAAGATCTATAAGCTTACCCATTTGAAGCTTATCCCTACCGGCAATAATCCGAATATCCGTCAGAAGTTTTTTGATAAGGATAAGATTGATGCCTGGCTGTTGGGAGAACCAAACCTTTCTGATGAATTCCTGGAGCAACAGTTTAATCAAAAGCTGCTAAAGAACCGAAAGTAGATTTTCCCATTCACTAACCTTAAAATTTTCGAAGATGAAAAATATATCCTATATCAGGGTTGGTACCTGCTACTATAAAATCGTACAGATACCTACCATTTCAGGGAGCTTTAATGAGAGTTTAGTTCCATGGAACATTGAAACCCTCCGCAATGATCACGGCAAAGCTTTTATTGGCGCTATTAAAAAATATGATGGCTTTACCTGTCTTCCCGGTCATAAGGATTTCAAAAAGGAATGTCACGGGTTTTACAATACCTATTCTCCTTTGCCTCATATCCCGCAGGAAGGGAAAGTGGATATTTCACTACGTTTTGTTAAGCATATTTTTGGGGATCAGTTCGAGCTGGGACTTGATTATATACAGCTACTGTATTCTAGGCCGCTCCAGATCTTACCCATCCTGTGCCTGGTATCCAAAGAGAGGGTTACAGGTAAAACAACCTTTCTCAAATGGTTAAAGGCAATTTTTGATAATAACCTGACTTACCTCACCAATGACAATTTCAGCAGCCAGTTTAATGCTGATTGGGCAAACAAACTTCTTATATGTATTGATGAAGTACTGTTCAACAAAGAAGAGCTTACAGAACGGATCAAATATTTAAGTACCACCGATTTTAATAAACTGGAAGCTAAAGGCAAAGACAAGCGCGAGGTGGAATTCTTTAGCAAGTTTATCCTTTGCAGCAACAATGAAGATAACTTCATTAAAATCGATAGTGAGGAAACGCGCTTCTGGGTATTAAAAGTTCCTTCCCTAAAAAAAGAAGAAACCCATTTTTTAGAAGACCTGAAGGCAGAAATTCCGGCATTTCTATATTACCTGGATCAGCGCCAGTTAACTAGCAGGCACAGCACGAGGATGTGGTTTGCGCCAGAAGAGGTACGCACCGATGCTTTGACCAGTTTGATGCAGAATAACCGAAACCGTGTGGAAAAGGAATTGGCCAATATAATCCTGAGCGTCATGGAAACTTATGAAGTGGATGAAGTAAATATTTGTCCCGTGGATGCTTTGCATGTTTTAAACCGCACCCGGATTAAAACGGATCTAACACAATTGCGGCAGATCCTAAAAAAGGATTGGGAACTAAGCAACCAGGACAATTCCCTTAGCTATCAAAAGATGATCATGTGGGTGGATGGCGGACTGGGGTTCATTCCTGCAAAAGGAAGATACTATACTGTTACAGCATCTTTTTTACTGCAGCGCTTTGGCCACGAACAGCAAAGTGATGAGATGATGAATAAGTGATACACCTGCGAAAGGTACGGTTTATATGATCTTTCCATCAAATAATCATCATTCCAGATCATCCTGAGAGTATACTACTAGTAAACAGCATTAGGTTATTTCTTTTTTTTTGATGAATGATGAGAAAATATAGATAGGACTAGTGATACTCTGGGTTTTCAGCCGCATCATTTTCCTCATCGTTTTTTCATCAAAGAATAATGATGAAGTGGGAATAGCAAGAATTAGTAGTACTCATCAATGAAAAGTGAAATGAGAAGAGAAAATTGTATATCCAAGAGCTGTGAAAGCGCCCGTAATATTTGCATCGTAAAAACGCTTGCAAAATTAGGGCACTTCCCCAGCAGAACATCGGAGAAAGAAGCTTGGTTTCTGAGTCCCCTTCGGTCAGAAACCCAAGCCTCTTTCAACGTTTCTTTGCGTAAGAACTTATGGTATGACTTCGGAATTGGCAAAGGAGGTTCTATTATAGACTTAATTATGGCTATGAAATCCTGTTCTATAAAGGAGGCAGTGCAATTCTTACAAGCGGATACTTTAATTCCTTATTTTATTGCGCCTACACCACAAATCTCTTCTGAAAACAAAATCAAAATTACAGCTGTAGGGTCTCTGGAGCATCCAGCTTTAGTAGGGTATTTGAAGTCCCGGAACATTTCTATTGAAGTTGCCCGGAGGTATTGTAAAGAAGTTTGGTACACGTTGAAAGGCCAGGGATACTTTGCTGTAGGATTAGAAAACAATTTGGGGGGATGGGAGCTTCGCAATAAATATTACAAGAATTCCTCTTCTCCTAAATCATATAGCTTTATTGATCATTCATCAAATCGACTTGTGGTAACCGAAGGCATCTTTGATTTTCTTACCCTGGCAGTTCTAAATGAAGGTTTAGTAAATGCTTCAGATGGTATTGTACTTAATTCTCTTGTTTTCCTGAAAGACATCAAAAACATTGTTTCTAAATACCACGAAGTATTTCTCTTTCTGGATAACGACCCTGCAGGAGAAAGAGCTACTAAATCGCTTTTAAGCTTTTACGATAATGTCACTGATTGCAGTGATTCTTACCACCCATATAAAGACCTGAATGAAAAACTGATCTTCAATTCAAAGAATAAAAAAGTTGAAGGAGAGGAATAAATATAACCGTAAATGCCTATTGGAGAATTTCAGTTGAAAGGGTAAAGCAAGATGTGTCATTGTCATGACATTCTTGCTTTACGCCCGGAGGTTGCAAAGACTTTAAAAGAAAAAAATGAAAAGGGAATACATCCAGATCCGCTGCTCGATTTACGAGAAGAAGCTGCTAAAAAGAAGAGCGGCCAGGGCAGGAATTTCCCTTTCAGAATATCTCCGATCTACTGCCTTTGAAAGAAATATTATAGAACGGATTACACCGGAGCAGTTGGAATACTACCGGATGTTGGTACAATACAAAAATAACTTCGCACGGATAAGCAGCATGTTTAAAAAGCGGGATCCTAAGTTGGCTGCAACGGTGGAGAAGCTGGCGGAAGAAATCAGGAACCATTTAAAAAACTTTAAAAAATGATAGGGAAAGGACATTCAATTTCCAGCACAAAGGTATCCATATCCTATGGCTGGAACCAGGAAAAAGAGGCTGAAGTAGTGCTGAAAGAACATCTGGCAGGAGATACTCCCGCTGAAATAACGGAAGAGTTCAAAATTATCCAGTCGCAAAATGAGCGTTGCCATAACAACACCTTAAGCTTTATAGTAAGCCCGTCGATTGAGGACGGAAGAGATTTAACCAAAAAAGACCTGGAGGAAATCGCTAAAAAGTTTTTAAAGGAGATGAACCTGCAAAACAATCAGTCCATTGGGTTTGTTCACCGGGATAAGGCGCATACCCATATTCATATCTATACCAATAGGATTGGTTTTGATGGAAAGGCCTACAATGACAGCTTTATTGGGAAAAGAAGCCAACTAGCGGCAGATAATGTAGCAAAGGAATTAGGGCTTAGCAGGGCGCGGGGAATACAAAAGGAAAGACTTCAGGAGTTAAAAAACCTTCGACAGGAAATAAAAATTATAAATGACCGGGTCCTTAAAACAAGGCCAAAGTCGATGGATGAGTATATGAGCAAAATGAAAGCTCATAAAGTGGAAGTGATTCCCACTGTCAATAAATCCAATCAACTGCAGGGGTTTAGTGTGGAATACAAAGGAGTAAATCTCAAAGCAAGCGAGGTACACCGGGACATGAGTGGCAATAGACTTATTGCGCAAATTTCTCAAAACAGGAGTCTTACCAGGTTAAAGGAAGCACCAAAAAGCCTGCTGATAATGAACAAAACGGTACAGTTAAGTTCTAACCTGAGCACTAAAATAGCCAAAGAACTTATAAAGGGAGCATTGAAAGCACTGGATACCGGTATAGGAATATGATTTTAAAATTTTGAGCAATGAAAAAACTAGACGAGATTATGGAATTGATGGCCGATGAAATGACTGATTTTAAAACTACTGTTCTGGAGCTTCAACGACTTTCGGATAAACTATTTGATCTCAGCATCCCCATTACAACTGAAGTTCTGGAAAAAGAATTGAACATCTTTCTGAAAAAGCAGGAAACGCAAAGCCAGGAAAGGGATGAAATTCTAAAGGGCATTGATAAGAAATTAAAGAATGCCAGGCTGATACCAAATTACCTGTTGATCCTTTTTGGTAGTATGGGAATACTTTCTTTAAGTTTGGTAGGATACTTTAGTTACACCTCAAAAGAAAAAACAGAGCAAAATTTTGAAATCTACCAGATGATCATGGAATCTCAAAATAAGCGATACGATGATTATTTCGAAGCATATCCGAAAATCAAAGAGGCATACTGCAAGTGGCTAGAGAGTGGATACTAGGGTTTGTAATGACAAATGGCCTGTAGCAAAAATTAATAAATTTGCGGCAAATGGCCTGAAACCCTCAGTAAACCCGTTGAAATTTACGGCAAAAAATTAGTAAAAAATAAAAGCAATTTTTTAGATCAGTGGATAATGAGTGGATATTCCAGTAAATGGGCTCAAAGACCCTGAAAACAGGCCGAAATTTACTGGTAATGTAAAACATAAGTAGGATGCGCCCTATGCTGTTTTTACTTAACACTTAACTTCCCGTACGCTATAAAAACAGCACAGGATCCGGCGCAGGTAAGTTATGGTAGATAAGGGGCTAGGTAGGGTTATTTAAACAGTTTTACAAAAACTAATAACATTCGCCGACTTTCAGAAAACCTCTTGAAGAGAAGATTTATTTTTCTATAGGAATATTAAGAGAATTTTAGTAAATATGTAATCCCTTCCGATAAAGATTCCCCTACGAGTTTGCATCTAAGGTCTAATGTTCTATTCACTAAATACAAATAGAGGGAATTTCAACATCACTACAGTTTTTCGTAGTGGTACCAATAAAACACAGTTTACTTTTAGAACATCTTTTTATTAATAGCTGAAAAGTCAATATTTTGAACACTTGCAGGAGACATTTCTTAAGGTCGGGGAATGACATAGATGGCGATATATTCAATGAACTTGTTTTATTATTATAAAGTAAAGGCTATTATAAACTTTATAAAGAACCCCTGGCAGGAATCCAAATCTGCAATCTGTATTTACAAGATACGGCTTTATTCGCTCAGAGAAGGGTAAAAATATGAATCTGTAGTGGCGCGATTCTTTTGAAATAAATTATTAAAGAAATGAAATTTAAAATCACCTTAGAATGTTTTGGGAATTACCGAACCTTACCGATTAACTACCAATATCCTTTAAGTGCTGCGATTTATAAAATTATTGATCAGGCAGATAAGGAATATGCCGAATTTTTACATCGAGAAGGTTATGGCAAAGGCTATAAATTCTTTTCTTTTTCTGATCTTAAAGCAAAGTTTAGAATTCACGGGGACAGAATGATCCTGCAGTTCCCTATCGTATCTTTTTTTATCAATTTTCATTTACCCGAAGCATCACAACATTTTATCAAAGGCTTATTTCAGTTTCGGAAAATAAGCATTGCCGATAAAAATTCTAAAGTAGACTTTGAAGTGAAAAATATAGAGGCTTTAGAAAATCCTTTAAAAACAGCTAAACCTAATGAGATTATTGAGGCCAATTTCAAACCACAATCGCCAATAGTTTGTGGCATTAAAAACGATAAAAAAAATTATGCTTTCTTAGAGCCGGGAGAGGAGCAATTTAATGAGAGTCTTATTTATAATTGGCGCCAAAAGATTGAGGCCAATTATGATGTGGAAACCGCAGATAATGCTCTATTAATTTCCGAAATCTATTTCTATGGAAATAATGCCGCCCGGTCCAGACTTATTACCATAAAAGCCGGTACCCCAGCCAAAACTAAAATAAGGGGGTTTCTCAATTTTAAACTCCGTTTAAGAGCCGAAAAACGCTTTGTCGAGATTTTGCAGAATTGTGGTGCCGGGCTTTATAATGCGCAGGGAATGGGATTCCTTCAACCTATAAACACTAATGCACTATGATTAAAGAGCTCGTAAATTTTACCGAACAATTGGAAGAACCCTTTAAGATACTAGGCTATTCGCCCAAAGAGGGTTTACATATTGTAGTGAATAAGATTACCGATAATCAAGGTTATTCTAAAATTGACCTTCAAAATTATACTTACGAAAGGTACGATAAAAAAATGAAGGCGGAAGATGAAAGCGAATTCCTGGCTGATTGTAAAATGAAACAAAAAAACAGTTGGTGTGTAAATACCAATAAATGTTTTGATCTACCCACCAAAGCAATTCATTCCTGTTCTCCTTTCTGTGTTGCTTTTAAACGGGAGCATTTAAAAGGAGGTAAAAAATATAAACAATACGAAGGAAATAAAGATCAAATCTATGATAGGTTTAATGCTTATTTCGAAAAAGCTTTCTCTTTATTCGAAAACGAAACCGAGAAGGAAGAATACAAGCTTTTTAAACAACTTTTTACTCATAATGATTTCACACTAATTCTTAATGAAATTGATTCTAAAAATGCAGAGCAGCGAGAGAAGGTCCATACCGAAATCCTAAAGATTCAGGAAAACATAAAATCTACATCAGACAAAGCTTCTAAAGAAAAATTCAAGGAAAAAATAAGATATTTAAATTACGAAGAACTGCAATTTAAAGAACTCGCGGATAGTGATTATATTATTTTCTACCTAAATCGTCCACTTTCAGATTATAAAAATGTTCACAGAAATTATTTATCAGATAAGCTTTTCAATACATCCGAGTATAACACCTCTAAAACGAACGAAACATCTACTTATGGCACTAGTGATTTTTTAAACGGGTTTCCTGATAAAAAGCCATTTTCACTACATCAAACTGCGAGCTTCGATATTGCCGGAAGAATTAGCAGCGAAGAAGCCAAAACCTTATATGAATTTCTTAATATTCTGCCCAATCGTTCTTTGCCCAATCCCCTCCCTATTTTTATTTATGAGGAAGAACTTCAAAAAGAAGCCATAAGCCTTTACGAAGAAAGTGGTTTTAAAGCTTCTTATAAAGAAATCTTGAAAAATTTATTTAGAAAGTATAGCCAAGAAGAAATAGCCAATTATTATCTTCTATACTGGCTTTTCACCAAGAATGGCGTCATTTTCAAGGATTTTGACTTCGTTTCCAAATTTGAATTTAAATTACCGGATTACTGCAAAATTGTTAACCTTTTAGAACTGAAACAAAAAGGCAGCAAACAATTAAAATCGTATCATTTGTCAGATATTTTTGATTTTGAGCTGATAGTTTTCAAGCCCCTTATTCAAAACAAATACTATCGTTTGGATTATTTCAGCGATTTAAAAAAAGACGAATATACAGGACTCGATCAAAGCTTCAGTACATTTTCAAAATATAGAAAAGCCGTTTACGATTATGTTTACAAAGCACAACGTCAAGCAATTAGTTATTACGCTTTTCGGGAAATGGTATTCGCCCGATTAAAAGATCTTCTTAAACAAGACAGTGACTACGGCATTAAAGAAATCTTGAATATCTGGTTTAGCCTTGCTGAATATTTTATTAACCCACAAAAATTAAAAATTACCATGCCCAGTAAATTGAATAGTTATCACCATTTCGTAGAGCATCTGGTTACTACGGAAGAAAAACAAACCAATGAAGCAATTACTGATGAGGAATTTGCTTTCCTGTCCGGACAGATAATTAAATACCTCCACACCAAAAGCAAATCTTCACAAAGCGGTTTTAATCTATTAGAACCTTATACACAACAATCTAAGTGTGAACAGTTCAAGCTGCGTATTGCCAATGATTTTGACCGCTATAAGCACCAAAATTTCTCTGGCAGATTTGAGCGGGCAGCTTCTTATGTATTAAGTTACGAAACCAGTGCTAACCTAAAAGATTTGCTACCCGAAATGCTCGCCGGCTTCTTTGCTGATAATAAACTTTTTTCTAACTCTAAAAATAACGACTAATGAATTCTTTTAACAACCGCGTTTACGGATGCGCCATCATAAAATCTGTAAATTCCAATTATAATGCTGATTTTTCGGGCCAGCCTCGAAAACTACCTAATGGAAAAGTTTACGCTACAGACAAGGCTTTAAAATACACCATCAGGAATTATATGAAAGAGGTTTTAGGGGAACGTATTTTCTATTTCAAATCACTGGACGAAATAATGGCGCCCCGAACTTTAGATGAAACTTATCTTCATTATTTTAAAGAATTTCAAAACGAAAAAGATAAAGATAAGTCGAAACTCCGCTTAGAAGTTTTAGAGAATTTATTAACTTGTCTGGATGTCCGGCTCTTTGGTGGGACTTATGCTGGCAAAACTAATATCTCCCTTCATGGTACGTGTCAAATCACTCCTGGAGTGAACAAATTTACTGAAGACGTAATTTATTCTGAACAAATTATGTCTCCTTTTAAAAATTCCAACGAAAAAAGTGCTGATAGCACTATGACTACCCTGGGTACTCAATCCAGATTGCAAGAAGGCCATTATGTACATAACTTTTCCATTAATCCTAAAAATATCGAAGAAGACGTTGCACGGGTGGAAGGACAAGGCATTAGCCAGGATGATATCGATAAATTAAAAGAAGGCTTACGCAGGGGAGCTTCATTTTACGATTCTGCTGCCAAAGCGGGAACCGAAAATGAGCTTTTGCTTTGGATCCAATTAAAAAAAGGTGCCAAAATTGTTTTGCCATCCTTGGTCGATCTGGTTGAAATCGATGAAAACAAAGTTATTAATCTGGATAAGGTGTATAAGTTACTATCAGAAAATCATATTAAAGATAGTATCGAAAAAATTGAAATTTACTACAGTGATGCGCATACACAGGTGAAAAATATACCTCAAGACGCTGAAAAATTGCAACTTTAATCACATAACCTTATGAAACTTATATCCATAGATCTAAAGGCAGATTTTGGATTTTTTAGAAAGCCTGATACCAATAATACCATCAACCTATCCTATAACCTCATTCATAGACCAGCAGTTTTAGGAATATTAGGAGCGATTCTAGGATTGGAGGGATATCGAAAAAAAGGAAAACTACCGCAATATTATCAATTGCTAAAAGATCTTAAAATAGGTATCAGGCCTTTAAATGATGAAAAAGGTAATTTTCTAAAAACCAATATTAAATACTCCAATACAGTGGGGTATGCCAATAAGGGTAGTAATTTCCTTACAGAAGAACTTACGCTGATCGCACCGGCTTATCGAATTTTTATCTTACTAGATGAGACAAAAGAACTCGAACAAAAACTGTACGATTACCTGAAAGAGGCTAAAGCAGAATTCATCCCTTATTTCGGGAAAAATGAATTTACAGCTTCTTGGTTAAAAAGCAGTTTTCAGGATTATACATTCGAAAAAACAAATAAAAAACAAACGGAAAATTTTACTATCCTAACTGTATTTAAAAAAGATGACAGCCTGAAAGATAAAAGTGCTGCGCCTGAAGTAGATCTTCTCAACTATGAATCCCGTGAAGAGCCTTTTCTTTATTTTGAAAGGCTTCCGGAAGATTTCGATTTGGAATTGATGCAATATAGACTTGGGGAGTTTGCTTTTACTAATTATGCAGTTCTGAATAGTTTCAGTTTAGATGATCTTTATCAGTTGAACGAAAGCAATGATTATGTGCAGCTCATTTAAAAAATCATCGGTGATCTTCAAAAACAACAAACCTGTTGATCAACTTTTAAAAAACGCTGAAAAGTATTGGGCTCATACGCCATCGTTAGAGGGTCTTAAAGAGCCTGAAACATTAAAAGAGCATATTGAACTGGTCAATGTTTATTGTGAAAAATTAATAGAGACCCATCATCTTGATTCCATTATTAATCGCTTAATTGAAAGTTTTTTAAGTGAATTTCCGGAGCTTGATAAATGTGGAGACTACCTTAAAAAACTTTTTTTAGACACTGTAATCTATCACGATTATGGGAAAATCAATGAGAATTTTCAAGTAGATAAAATGCGAAATCCCGGCTTTACAAAAGTAAAGCCTTCACCCATCTCATCGCGGCATTCGTCTTTGGGCGGCTTCATTTATTTGGCAAACCATTTCCAAGAAATTCATGCCAAGAATTTTAACCGGCAGGAAAAGGTGATGTTATTTGCAATATCCTGGTATTTCGCATATTCCATTTTTAAACATCATGGTTTTCAATTCCACGACGATATCGAGCAAAGCCTGTGTTTTTCAAAAGATACAGAGTTTGTGGACATAGCAGAATTGAAAGACTTTATGAAAAGCTATGTCGAACAGTATCATTTTGAAGTCAACCCAGCCCTGTATAACCTCATCGGTAATCCTAAAGCATTAAAAGATCCTAGTTTTACAAAATACCAGAAGTCTTTTCCGCTGTATGCGCTCTGTCGGTTAAATTTCTCATTGCTCACCGCCTCAGATTACCTGGCGACGAATGAGTATATGAACTGTGCACCACTTAATGATTTTGGTGTACTCTCAAAGGAAAGAATTGATACTATTTTTGAACACGTCACCAACCATAATTTTTTGGATAAGGCAGAAGAAAAAGAAAACTATAACCGGTGGACTTATGAGAAATTAAAGAACGAAACCTATTTCCCGGAAAAACCAACGCAGCGAAGTGGTACTAATTTAAATAAGCTGCGACAGGCAATGGCCATTGAAACCATTCGAAATTTAAGAAAAAACATACATCGCAATTTATTTTATATTGAAGCACCTACCGGTGGTGGCAAAACAAATTTATCGCTGCTTTCGGTACTTGATATTCTAAAAGCTTATGATGGCAAGATCAATAAAGTATTTTATGTTTTTCCATTTACAACATTAATCACGCAAACCTATAAAAGCATTAAAGAAGTATTTGCACTTGGTGATGATGAGGTGGTTCAATTGCATTCCAAAGCGGGGTTTAAAGAAAAAGAGACTGAAAAAGAAGATGATAATTACGGGGGTAATAAAATAAATTACATTCATCATCTGTTCGCTAATTTTCCTTTTACTCTTCTTACCCACGTTCGTTTTTTTGATATTTTAAAAACTGACCGAAAAGAAACAAATTACCTGCTGCACAGGTTGGCCAATTCTGTAGTAGTAATTGATGAACTTCAATCCTACCCACCGCAGCATTGGGATAAAGTAATTTATTTTATAAAGAAGTTTGCTTCCGCATTAAATATTAAATTTATTTTAATGTCTGCAACCCTACCAAAGATCGATAAACTAAAAATTGATGAAAATAAACAGCAGGACTTTTCCTATTTGCTTCCCAATGCAAAAAAGGATTATTTTCAAAACCCAAACTTCTGTGATCGGGTAAATTTCGATTTAAGTTTATCGGGAAAAAAAGAACTTCAACTAGATGAACTCGCCGAAACTTTACTGAAAACTTCAAAGGCCTATGCTGAAAAGGATTTTGGAGAGATCAAACCGGCCGAAAGTGTGTATACCATTATTGAATTCATTTTTAAAAAATCTGCTTCAGATTTCCATCAACTTCTAAAGGACAATGATTTTTTTGATGAAGTTTTCTTGCTTTCCGGAACTATTTTAGAACCACGCAGGAAATACATTATCGATTATTTAAAGAATATAGAAAATAGGAAAAAGCGCGTGTTACTAGTGACTACTCAGGTAGTGGAAGCTGGTGTTGATATCGATATGGATATAGGTTTTAAAGACCGTTCCCTAATTGATAGTGACGAGCAACTGGCAGGCAGGATCAACAGGAACATTAATAAAAAGGAATGCAGGCTATTTTTATTTAAATATGACAAAGCAGGATTAATCTATAAAGATGAACGCCTTAAAATTTCACAAAAATTAAAACCTGAGGAGTATCGTTTAATTTTAAGAAATAAAGATTTTGACCGATTATATTACGATAAAGTAATTAAAAAACGTAATGAAGCATACGATACCAAGTTTCTAAAGAATTTTAAGGATTACAGAAATCTCGTCGAATCTTTAAAGTTTAAGTCGGTAAACGACCAATTTAAGCTAATAGAACAAAACAATATTTCCTGTTTTATCCCTTTACCCATTCCTATTATCATTTCAGAAAACAAGGAAAAAACAGAATATACTTTCAGTAAAAGTGAAAGGGATTTCCTAGAAAAGCATTCCATTTTTCCAAACAAAGAAAATAAAATTTCTGGGGAAGAAGTGTTTGATTTATATCTAAATATAATCCAACAAAAACAGGGTTTTATCACCAAGAAAACCAGTCAAAAGATCTTACAGGGCATCATATCGAACTTTATCTTTTCAATTTTTGCTTCTGATAAGATCAAGACTGAAATTATTAAATTTTCAGATGAAGAAAAAAGTGAATTTGGCTACCAGTATATAGAAAGTTGGAAAAAATTTTATGATTACGAAGAAGGATTTAATGCCGACGAATTTCAAAGTATAGAAACGCAATTTTTATAATGCTGGTAAATGCCACTCATATCAATTTATTGCACGTTTGCTATCGCGAATTGTGGTTGCACTATCACGGCATAAGAATGGAACAAACTTCCGCTACGGTTGCCGAAGGTAAGCTCATTGGCGAAACGTCTTATCCTGACCGTTCCCAGAAATATACCGAGCTGGCTTTGGATGGCGTAAAAATTGACTTTTACGATCCCAAGGAACAAGTGGTGCACGAAGTTAAAAAATCTGATAAGGTGGAAGAAGCGCATATCGCGCAGGTGAAATATTATCTCCATACTCTAAAAAATAATGGAATAGATAATCCTTCAGCCATTATTGAATATCCTAAACTACGTCAACGCCAAATAGTGGAATGGGAAGATGGTGATGCCCGAAAAGTGGAAACCTGGAAAGAAAAAGTGATTGAAATATGTTCCCAAGAAAAGTGCCCACCGCTGCTTCATTCCCGAATCTGCCGAAGCTGTAGCTATTTCGATTTTTGCTATGCGGAGGAATAAATGAAAGTAAGGATTTTTTAACCAAAAATTACAAGATCACGGATCTCGGAATCGAGGATCACCAAATAATTAAAGAGCCAAATGAAAAAATCCTATTACCTTTTTAACCCCGGCCGGCTTAGCCGAAAAGACAACACTCTAAAATTTACACCGGTAGACGAAGACGGTAAGGAACAAAAACCGAAATATTTACCCGTAGAAGGTGTTTCCAAATTATTATGTTTTGGCGCATTAGATGCGAACAGCGCGATGTACAATTTTTTAGGAAAAAATAAAATAAGTGTGCATTTTTTCGATTATTACGAACATTATACCGGAAGCTTTCAACCTAAAGAATATTTACTGGCTGGTAAGATGCAAATCGCCCAGACAAAACATTACACCTCCAAAAAGAAAAGACAAATTATCGCTAAAAAATTAGTACAAGGTGCTGCTTTTAATATTCAGAAGAATCTAAAATATTATCAAAATCGAGATCGTGATGTAAAATCTTATATTGAATCTATTGAGAAATATGAAAAGTTAATAGATCAGACCATGGATGTTGAAACCCTAATGGGAATAGAAGGTAATATTCGACATACCTATTACGGAGCTTTTGATAAAATCTTAAAAAATTTTAAAATGGAAGGAAGGAGTAAACAACCTCCCAGCAATGAAGTCAATGCGCTAATATCCTTCGGCAATATGATGTGCTACACTTTATGCCTGGATCAAATTTATCACACGCAGCTTAACCCTACTATTAGCTTTTTACACGAACCCGGATATAGGCGCTATTCGCTCGCCCTGGATTTAGCCGAAATATTTAAACCTATTTTAGTTGATCGTAGTATTTTTAAAGTACTTAATAAAAAGCAATTACAGGCTAAAGATTTTGATATTAAGGTAAACCGAGTAATTTTAAAAGAATCGGGAAAGAAAAAGTTCATAAAGGTGTTTGAAGATCGTCTTAATGAGACCATCAAACATCGCAATCTTAAAAAACATGTTAGTTATAAACATTTGGTAAAATTAGAATGTTATAAGCTTAGTAAACACGTATTGGGCATTAAAGAATATCAACCTTTTAAAATTTGGTGGTAATATGTATCTTATTTTAGTTTATGATATTGGTCAAAAAAGAGTGGGCAAAATGCTTAAATTATGCCGGAAATATTTGCACTGGATCCAGAATTCAGTCTTTGAAGGAGAAATCACCCCGGTAAAGTTAAAAGAGTTATTGGCCGAAGCCGGTAAAATTATGGATGAAGAACAGGACAGTTTAATTATCTTTAAAAGCCGAAATGAGAAATGGTTGGAAAAGGAAGTAGTTGGTAAAGAAAAAAATGAAATCGATACTTTTTTATAAAGTGTCAATGTAGGCTTTTTATAAATTAAATTAATACGCTCTTTGACATATTGATAAATAACATACTGATATTCAAAAATTTATCTAAGCGTCGATCCTAAGGAAAGAATCGGGAATTACCTATCGACGCTTTTTTGAGGATAAAAAATGCAGTTGTAGCTTTGTAAAGCCCTGAAATAAGGCTTCTTTTGTCGTCGATCGCGACGGCTTCCAATCGTACCATACAGGAATTGAAATGAAGATAGAACAGCCTGCCTTTTTTGCTCTTTATTCTTCTTCCAATCGTACCATACAGGAATTGAAATTGAACTACCTTGAAGAGATAACCAACCGCAATAATTACTTCCAATCGTACCATACAGGAATTGAAATATAGATTTACCTTTTCTTAAATTCGTGTAGTGCTCTACTTCCAATCGTACCATACAGGAATTGAAATTCACCTGGACATTAAGAACCTGACGCTCCAGCAAGCCTTCCAATCGTACCATACAGGAATTGAAATAATGACCTCTAAGGAGTTGGAAAAACTTCTTAACGCTTCCAATCGTACCATACAGGAATTGAAATCAGATGTACATGACCAGGCTCAAATCCCGGTCATCATCTTCCAATCGTACCATACAGGAATTGAAATTTATAATCCCGCACTACAGCATCGGTTCCTAACTTCTCTTCCAATCGTACCATACAGGAATTGAAATAGAAAACACAAAGTGGCGATGTTACATTCCTGAATAACTTCCAATCGTACCATACAGGAATTGAAATACAGTCATAAGTTCCGCGGAAATTTCTTTCCAGCGCTCTTCCAATCGTACCATACAGGAATTGAAATACAGTCATAAGTTCCGCGGAAATTTCTTTCCAGCGCTCTTCCAATCGTACCATACAGGAATTGAAATGTAGTTATGGCTTGAATTAAAACAACATAGGTTGCTTCCAATCGTACCATACAGGAATTGAAATCCGTCTTTAGGCTTAGGGTTTCTAACGCCACCACCTCTTCCAATCGTACCATACAGGAATTGAAATTTATTTGTTACTTGTAGGTTCTGAACAAAAGATGCGCTTCCAATCGTACCATACAGGAATTGAAATAGCATAAATACTCCTGATTTTCCAAATAGAATTTGAACTTCCAATCGTACCATACAGGAATTGAAATTCTGTTAACCCTTCAAGCTCCACTTTCAACTGATTATACTTCCAATCGTACCATACAGGAATTGAAATTCTACATTAGCAGGAACATACCCCAAAGCATCTACTACTTCCAATCGTACCATACAGGAATTGAAATCTGGACAATGTTCTGCTTACCGAAAGATGGGAGTATCTTCCAATCGTACCATACAGGAATTGAAATTCTGTGTAATAATCTACAGATTGGGCTTGCTTACCTGCTTCCAATCGTACCATACAGGAATTGAAATATGTGAAGCCATAAAATCATGGTACTTCGCAGAATTCTTCCAATCGTACCATACAGGAATTGAAATGCTTCAGCCTTAACCTTTTGCGCTTGTAAAAATTTATCTTCCAATCGTACCATACAGGAATTGAAATCTTGTTAGCGTTAAGACAGGAACAGGGTTTATTTGTTCTTCCAATCGTACCATACAGGAATTGAAATTTGTAGAGCCATCCCAATTTGTAAGTAAAGAATGGCTTCCAATCGTACCATACAGGAATTGAAATTCGGTATTAATTAGCAATAATTGCTGAAAATACTTTCTCTTCCAATCGTACCATACAGGAATTGAAATATTACAGCCTGATACGTAACATCGCCACTACCCCCACCCTTCCAATCGTACCATACAGGAATTGAAATATCTCAATTGGAATTGATAAAAAGCAGTCCTTTAAGACTTCCAATCGTACCATACAGGAATTGAAATTCAAGTACCCCTGATTTACTGAAATTCTCCCAATCTCTTCCAATCGTACCATACAGGAATTGAAATATGTATTGGAATGAGAGGTATAACCCTTCATATAGCCCTTCCAATCGTACCATACAGGAATTGAAATATGTAGAAGGACTTCGTATTTTCGGAATACCAGTTGACTTCCAATCGTACCATACAGGAATTGAAATTTAATAATTTAAAAAACTATCTGAAGCTGAAATGTTACTTCCAATCGTACCATACAGGAATTGAAATCGGGTAAAGATACGGAATGATTATAATACGGCATTCCTCTTCCAATCGTACCATACAGGAATTGAAATTTAGTATCTTTAATAAAGTTTTGAATTGATCTTCCCCCTTCCAATCGTACCATACAGGAATTGAAATTTACCAACAAAACCTATATCTTGTGCTGATTCATCAGCTTCCAATCGTACCATACAGGAATTGAAATAAAGCTGAGGCTTGGGGTGCGTGGGAGGAAATGGTCACTTCCAATCGTACCATACAGGAATTGAAATTTTTCAGACAAAAACATGAGCCTTCTGAAAAAAGCACTTCCAATCGTACCATACAGGAATTGAAATTTAAAAAAGGAATACCAGACAATTTTTCTATCCTGCTTCCAATCGTACCATACAGGAATTGAAATATATGGAACTTGAGGACCTTGATTTTCAAATTAAAGACTTCCAATCGTACCATACAGGAATTGAAATTCATCATAGCCGTAAACAGTGTAAGTTTTAATTGGCCTTCCAATCGTACCATACAGGAATTGAAATATAGAAAGCGGAGTCACCTAATGACGTAACTTTCCCTTCCAATCGTACCATACAGGAATTGAAATATTGTAAAAGTAGAATTACCTATATTTTCTTTTGTGCCTTCCAATCGTACCATACAGGAATTGAAATATGGATAATGCACCCATGATTTGATCTGTAGGGGTGCCTTCCAATCGTACCATACAGGAATTGAAATTTAGATAATAGAATAGGCTGTACTTGCCCGGTTCGTCCTTCCAATCGTACCATACAGGAATTGAAATTTTAAAGCGACTTTTATATGATCTTTGACAGCGTTCCACTTCCAATCGTACCATACAGGAATTGAAATCTGCATCAATGTCATAAGTAGTGCCACCATTTGCAGCTTCCAATCGTACCATACAGGAATTGAAATTTACCTGCATTTTGGCCATTAATTCTCGCAAAAGTCTTCCAATCGTACCATACAGGAATTGAAATCCGTTAATGGATCTGCTCCTAATAGCATTCACCGCAACTTCCAATCGTACCATACAGGAATTGAAATCGATTTACGATGTCTTTCTGTAGCCAGGAAATACTATCTTCCAATCGTACCATACAGGAATTGAAATTCTATGGAAGCATTGTAAACCCACTGTTTCTTTTCTCTTCCAATCGTACCATACAGGAATTGAAATTTATTATTAGGAGAATTAGCTCTTATAAAATCAAAACTCTTCCAATCGTACCATACAGGAATTGAAATTTCAATGTACCTCTTACAGCTACAGGAAAAGCGGACCCTTCCAATCGTACCATACAGGAATTGAAATATAAATAAGTGAGTAGCCCCGGCAAGTGATTTTAAACTTCCAATCGTACCATACAGGAATTGAAATTTTGTAGCTACAAGCTTAAAGAAAGTTTCTTTTTTAGGCTTCCAATCGTACCATACAGGAATTGAAATAATGTATAATACCATTTCTTCCTCTAGGATCATTTTTCTTCCAATCGTACCATACAGGAATTGAAATCTTTCTTTTCTCCCTGAAAATCCCGTACCAGTTTCCCCTTCCAATCGTACCATACAGGAATTGAAATTTTAGTATTTTGGTGACGTAGAATTCAGGTATTGGCACTTCCAATCGTACCATACAGGAATTGAAATATGTAGAAATGCTCGACAGCATCGGCGACACGGGATTCTTCCAATCGTACCATACAGGAATTGAAATAATATTATCGTATTAGTTCCAGACTTTCCTTTTATTCTTCCAATCGTACCATACAGGAATTGAAATGTGTACACCGCGGCGTTTTGAAAATACGTTGTGTCTTCCAATCGTACCATACAGGAATTGAAATAAGTTAACAGCTTCATTAACCGCTACATTTAATTTGTCTTCCAATCGTACCATACAGGAATTGAAATTTCTGAAGCGAAAGGAAAACTATTTGGCTGTTGTTTCTTCCAATCGTACCATACAGGAATTGAAATTACTTTCGCTGCATTGCTTCTGTTCTTGCCATGAGCCTTCCAATCGTACCATACAGGAATTGAAATCGGGTCATTCCGGTGGTCTTCATCACATCGGCCTGGGCTTCCAATCGTACCATACAGGAATTGAAATCATACTTCAAATTCTACGTTGCTTAAAATTCCGGTTACTTCCAATCGTACCATACAGGAATTGAAATTAGAATTCAGGAACGGAAAGTTCCTGGTTCCTGAACTTCCAATCGTACCATACAGGAATTGAAATTTGATCAGCCATAGGTCTTTGAACTTGAAAACATACTTCTTCCAATCGTACCATACAGGAATTGAAATATTAGAAGGATACTGGTATGAGGTTACCGATGCTTCACTTCCAATCGTACCATACAGGAATTGAAATCTTTCGAAAACAAGACAAAGGCTCAAAAATTCTTCTTCCAATCGTACCATACAGGAATTGAAATTTGTAGGTATTTTGGGATTTTATATTTTGGATTGCCTTCCAATCGTACCATACAGGAATTAAAATACCATACCGGCAACAAAATTGTTGCCAGTTGTGGAGTCTTCCAATCGTACCATACAGGAATTGAAATACGAATAGCTGTCAAATAAAAAATTATTCCCCAGATGCTTATGAAAAATATGAATGGAAACTCAAGCAAAGAGTTGTTTTGCAAGTGGAGAGACAAGAATCGCACATCACGCGGCACTAAAACCTCACTATTTTTATTAATCTAGAAATATTAAAACAACAATTTTTCACTAGCTTCATCTAATAAGGAGCTATCAAGTTCTTTTAAATAAGCTTGAGTAACAGTTAAATTTTTATGTCCCATAGATTCACTAATGATATCTGTAGCTATTCCTTTTCGCTTTAAACAATTTGCAAAACTATGACGAGCAACATAACTGGTCACGATTTTGTCAATTTCACAGATTCTAGCTATCTCCTTGAGATCCTTATTAAACCGTTTTAAAGTTTTCGATTTCCTATCTTCTATTTGCTGTGGAGAAAGATTGTTTTTCAGCAGAATAGGAAAAACATATTTCGTGCCGTTAGGCGCACTTTTGTAGAAGTTTAAAATTTCTTCCACCGGAGGTAAAATTTTTATCCTAAAATTTCCTTTTGTCTTGGAGCGCGTATAAAAAATCCTATCGCCTTTAATATCCTTCCATTCAAGTTTCATTGCATCTGCGAAATTCATTCCTCGAGTATAAAAACTAAAAACAAAGTAATTACGGCTATTTATTAGATGGGGATAGGAATCGATATCCATTTTTACAATACTCTGAACCTGTTCTATTGTTAATGCCTTTTTTTGACCTTTACCTTTTAGTCGGGATATCTTATATGATCGAAATGGATAAGATGTTGCTTTTATTACATTTCGATCAATAGCTCGATTATATACTGCCCTTATAGCACGCATTCGAACGCCTATTCCACCATCACTGCCACCCCTAGCTCTTAAAAAAACTTCATATTTGCTTAAGAATGCCGCAGTTACTTCCTGAAATTTAAGATTGGTAGATCTGTTGAAGAGTTTTAAAGACCGGTAAGAATCCTTATTAGCTCTGGCATTCCCTGCGCGTCCAGATGCTTCCATTTCGTCAATGACTTCTTGCCAAAAGGCAAAAAAGTTATTTTTATGAGGATTTTTCTCTACTCTGAAACGTTTCTCAAAGTCCTCCAGAGAAAAATCTTCTTTTTCAAGTTCCAATTCTGTAAGCAACTTATATACTCTCTCCTGAATTTTCAAAAGTAATCGGTTATTTTGAATATAATTTGGATTAGATTTCCTAAATCTTCCAGAGGCCGAATCCCATTCAATTTCTAAAACATTAAAGATGGTTTTAAAATATTTGGATTTCCTATCTTTCGTTACTCTCAAATAAATAGGATACTGCCCATTTGAAAGTCTCTTTTTCCTAATAATGATTTTGATATTAACCATGAGTAATTACATATGGGTACAACATAGGTACAACATTTAGGAAGGTTTCTACTACTTCCAAGAAAGTAAATATAAATAAAAAATTTATAACAAACTGATTGTCAATAGAAAAGAAACCTAGTGAAACTATATGAAAGTGAAATTTAGCTTTCTGTTAATCAGAGGGTCCTTGGTTCGAGCCCAAGAGGGGGAGCAAATTTTTAAGAAGATTTTTCTTTTGGGCGAGAAGCCTGTCCCGAGCGAAGCAAAGCGGAGTCGAGGGAAGCCCAAGAAGGGGAGCAAAAAGCAACAGAAAGCTTTTTTTAAAAATTCTGGACATACTGAAATTCCTCCTTAGCTCAGTTGGTTAGAGCATTTGACTGTTAATCAAAGGGTCCTTGGTTCGAGCCCAAGAGGGGGAGCTTAATAAATGCCATTCTTTTCAGGATGGCATTTTTTGTGAAATTACTTTTGGTCAATATTGTGCTTTTTATTTTGATTGGGTGCAACTACAACTATAGTGGAACTCCAAGACCAGGCTTAATTGAAAACCGTTTTCGGAAAAAGCAGAGTCAGGTTTTAATATCTGACTGGTCTTGTACCTAAAATAATAGTCCAACTTAAATTTGGCACTTATCGACTCGGAAGCCTTGAGTCTGACAGGTAAAAATCTAAATTTATCTGAAAAAGAACAAAGCGATCTTCTATTTCTAAAAAAATTTGATTTTCTTCAAGATGTACTGCCAAAAATGGCAATTATCGACCTGCAGTTTTCCTCCTACTGCAAATCTTCTCTAAGAAAATGTTTTTTCGCCAAAAAAAGTAATTTTACCAGTAAAGCTAATGCCTTAAAATGTCAGTTTTCGACCTGAAAATTAAATCCTGATGCCGTTTCCTATTTCCGGTAGTGCTATTTTAATGAAATAGGTAGTTATGGAGGTAGAAGGGATTTTTTCAGTAGAGATTGAACATATAAGACATTATCTTCAGCGGAATAAGGCAATTTATTAGATTTGATTCTTTAAAGTGCTGGTTCAGAATGGTAATTATCGACCTATAGTCTCTACAGCTTTCCGCACTTTATTTTCAATAAGGACTTCAGCAGATAATATGATTCAAAACCATCATTATACTACTCACTATACTACTCACTGCTAATTATTTAACTATACATTATGGTATTAAGTGTGCTCAATACAGCTACTTCAAGATATGTAAGCAAAAAAAGTATTAGCATCTGCAAAAAAACATTTAGTACGAGGGTATCCCTGTCTTTATATTTGGTAATAATTATGTTATCCGTAACATTTTGAACAAATAATGGGGAGTTCACAAAATCTATAAATGATTATTGGGAAAAATATTGACTCTTCAAAAAAATGAAATATTGCAACATACTCTTTTATCACTTTTATAATTAACTAAAACAACTCATCACATGTTAAAATTTTACCTCTTTTATTTTAGTAGGTGCAGCAAGTACCTGTTGCTTATGTTTAGTTTCTTCTGTTTCTCTTTTTCGTTTTCGCAAACGATTGAGGTTTCAGGAACGGTTACTTCTGCAGGCGATGACCTTCCTCTTCCTGGAGCAAGTATCACTATTGTGGGACAGCAAACAGGAGCTGTGACCGATTTTGACGGTAATTACACTATTACTGCAGCACCAGATGCCCAATTGCAATTTAGCTTTGTAGGCTTTGAGACACAGGTGGTTGATATTAACAACCGAAACACCATAGACATCGCTCTCCAGGAAGATTTAAATACCCTGGATGATGTTGTGGTTGTTGGATATGGTACTCAACGAAAAGCACTTGTAACCGGAGCCAGCGTACAGGTTGATGGGGAAGATCTCCAGAATCGTAGTACTACAAACGCTTTACAGGCGATGCAGGGACAAACTCCCGGAGTACAAATAACTTCTACTTCGGGCCAACCAGGGTCTGGTCTTAATGTAAGGATAAGGGGGATTGGATCTACTGGTAATAACTCTCCACTTTATGTTGTTGATGGGGTTTTAACGGGAGACATTTCTTATCTAAATAACGCAGATATAGAATCGATTTCCATTCTAAAAGATGCCGCTTCTGCAGCTATCTATGGTTCCCAGGCCTCCAATGGTGTGGTCCTGGTTACCACAAGAGGGGGGAGAAAAAACAGCTCTAGGATCACATTCGATTCTTATTATGGAGTCCAAAGTGTACCAAACAAGATAGAGATGCTTAATTCTACTGAATATGCGATTATCACGAATGAAGCAGCGCTTAATTCTGGTAGTTCTCCTATTTTCTCCAACGAGCAAATTGCCAGTCTTGGTGAAGGCACGAACTGGATGGAAGAAATGTTTGAGGAAAATACTATTACCCAAAACCATAATATAGGTTTTTCCGGAGGTGGCGAAACTTCTACATTTTCATCTTCTTTATCTTTTACCCAGGATGAAGGAGTAGTAGGTGGGGAAGATCTTTCTAACTATGAACGAATCAATTTCAGATTAAACTCTGAACATGAACTTTATGACGGTTTTGTAACATTTGGAGAAAACCTTACTTTTTCATACATCAATAGTAACGGTGTTAGTGTGGGTAACCAGTATAGCAATAGCTTACGTGGTGCTTTTGCAACTCCTCCAACAGTTTACTTTTATGATAATGACGGTGAATTTTACAATACTGCCAATGATAATGAGCCATGGCTGAGTGGATGGGCAAATCCATACGCTTCTATGGTTTACAATAATCAGAACGAGAGTAATACCCAGAAATTACTGGGAAATGTGTATGCCGAATTTGAGTTAATGGAAAATCTCAAGTTCAGAACAAGTATGGGTCTCGATTATTACGCTTCTGAAGGACACTCTTACCAGCCTATTTATGAGCTATCTGTATATACATTTAACGAGCGGGACAGGGTTTACCAAAATCAGAGTAAAGGTTATTCCCTACTGTGGGATAATTTGCTGACTTACAATTTTGACATTGCAGAGGATCATCTTTTCGAGGTTCTTGCCGGTACTTCTTCGTTTAGCTACCAGGGCACCTATATTAATGGTAATAACGTAGATCTTATTTTTAATGATCTGGAACATGCGTGGCTCGATAATGCTCTTAATTCTGAAGGTGCTTTAATGGACCAGGGAGGTGGACCTAATAATGAGAACAAGAGGATGTCTTACTTTGGTAGAGTAAATTACAACTACAAAGATAAATACCTATTAAACACTACTTTTAGGGCAGATGGATCTTCAAACTTTGCTCCAGGCAATCGCTGGGGATATTTTCCTTCAATTTCTGTTGGTTGGATTGCTACGGAAGAAGACTTCCTGAGAAATTCCGACTTCTTTAGTTATTTAAAATTTAGAGCCAGCTGGGGGCAGGTGGGTAACCAGAATGCAAGTGCTTTCCAATATCTTGCGCCGCTTACTTTCTTAAATACCAATTACAATTTTGGAAGCGAAGAAGCCCTTCAAACTCCAGGTGCTTATCCCAGCAGATTGGCAAATCCAGATCTTAAATGGGAAACTTCGCAACAAATTAACTTTGGTCTTGATGCAAGGCTTTTACAAAACACCTTAACTGTTAATCTTGACCTTTATGAAAAAACCACACAAGATTGGTTAATAATTGCGCCCGTGCTTGCTACAGCAGGTGCTGCGCCTCCGTTTACTAATGGGGGTGATGTGACCAACAGAGGTGTTGAACTTGCAATTGGATACAATAATAGTATTGGTCAGGATTTTCACTATAATGTTAGTGTAAATGGGGCTTACAACCAGAATGAAGTGGGTAACATTCCAACAGAAGATGGGATTATCCACGGTTTAACCAACCAGCTTTTTGACAATTCACCGGAATTCTATCGAGCAGAAAGCGGTTTTCCCCTGGGTTATTTTTGGGGACTGGAAACAGGGGGAGTTTTTCAAACAGAAGAGCAGGTAAGCAATTATACTGCCAATGGTCGTCTTATCCAACCTAATGCAAGACCAGGTGATGTTATATTGGTGGATCAAAATAATGATGGGATTATTAATGATTTGGACAAAACAAACATTGGTGATCCAAACCCTGATCTTACTTATGGTTTCAATATCTCCTTTAACTATAAAGGGCTGGATTTTTCCATGCTTGCCAACGGTGTTGCAGGAAACCAGCTGGTACAATCTTATAGAAATCAGGCGAGCCAGTTTGCCAATTACACCACTGCTGTTTTTGATAGATGGACAGGGCCCGGGTCTTCCAACACAGTTCCACGAGTAACCCTGGATAACAGGAACTATTCAAATTTCTCGGATCTCTATGTACAGGATGGTGATTTCCTGAGAATAAACAACCTTACTTTGGGTTATGATTTTTCAACAATTACAGAGGATTTTGCAGTAGATAAACTAAGACTTTATTTTTCTGCTCTTAACCTTTACACCTTTACCAACTACAACGGGATGGATCCTGAAATTGGATATGGTATTTCTAACGATACTTATAATTTCTCCTCTGGTGTTGATTTAGGTTATTATCCAAGACCGAGAACATTCCTTGTAGGATTAAATGTAACATTTTAAAAAAATTAGTAATGAAAAGATTAAATATTTACTTCTTACTGTTCCTGGGGTTACTTAGCACGGTATCCTGTTCAGAAGATTTTCTTGATGCAGAACCCATTACAGAAACAACAGACGCGAATTTCTACAGAACTCCGGAAGATGCTTTTTCTGCCCTTGCTGGATGTTATGATGGCCTTCAAATAGCCTCCGGAGGGGTTGCCGGCTTAAGCTACCCAGTAACCAGTATGGTTCTATCAGATAATATGTTTGGTGGTGTGGGAAATGCCGATCCATTCAACTTTCAGGCGGTAGATGAATTTGATATTAACCGCGCTCCAACATACGGGAATTTGTATGAAACTTTATGGATAGAATATTACCGTGCGCTGTACAGATGTAACGTACTCATTAATAAAATGGACCAGATCGATTGGAGTGACGATCCCGAGTTACGCGGCCAGTACGAATCTGAAGCCAGATTTATTAGGGCTTATTTGTATTTTCAAATGGTGAAACTCTGGGGGAATATTCCATTATTAACAGAGCCTTCTTCAGAAAATATACCCCAGGCAGACCCTGATGAAGTTTATACTGTTATTGCTGAAGACCTGATGTTTGGTAGTGAAAACCTTCCGGTAGAATCCTATAACGCAGTTCCATCTGGCAGGGTTACCCGTTGGGCTGCAAAATCTATGCTTGCAAGAGTTTACCTTTACTATACAGGCTATTACAATCAGTCAGACCTTGTAGGTATGGTTAGCCAGGCTGATGCTCTTTCACATCTTGAAGATGTAATTAACAGCAGTGGTCATGGTTTGTTGGAAGACTATGCAAGATTATGGCCTGCAGCATCTGTAGATGATTTTGCCGGAGAAAACAATGAAGAAATAGTATTCTCAGTAAAACATACTTACACCAGTGACTATGATGGAAATACAGATGGAAACCACTGGATGGTAATGTTGGGAATGCGTGAATTTACACATTATCCATATGCACAGGGTTGGGGGATTACAGTAAATCCTAAGCTTTACAATGCATATGATGAAGATGATACCAGAAGAGATGCTTCTATAATCGCCATAGATGAAGAAGAAATTCCTTTTGATAAAATTGAAAATCAGCGAGAATATACCGGATATTATACGAAGAAATATACACCTTTGGCAACAGAGGATGGAGGTAGCCTTGCTGTGGAATTAGGTGGAACAGATTTTCAGATTGGTCAGTTTCAGGACTTTTATGTTATGAGATATGCAGATGTTTTACTTATGGCTGCAGAGCTGGGTAGCCCAAATGCACAAAGTTATTTTGATGCTGTAAGACAAAGGGCATATCAGGATGATTTCAGCTCACAATCAGTCACTCTTGAGCGTATTCAGCATGAAAGATGGCTGGAATTTGCTCTGGAAGGAATAAGATACTGGGATCTTCTAAGACGTGGTGTTAGCGAAGCTGCTCAGGTTATTGCTGAAGATACTACTTTGCTGAATGGCGGTATAGAAACACCCAAAGTAATTTCTGCTTCAAATATTCAGGAAACTGAAGGTTTACAACAAATTCCTAATAACCAGATTACCCTATCCAATGGCGTATTAATACAGAATACGGGCTGGTAATAGAACAACTTAAAATATTAGCGTTATGAAAAATTTAAAAATATGGTTTGCGTTCTTTTTGGCAGGGGTATTTCTCACCTCCTGCCAGCCCGAAGATTATTCCATGGGAGAAAAACTAGATCCTTCAGAAATAGATTATGAAATCATTCAGGATTATGATATTGATGCTGGTGGGAATACGGTCATCTTAAAATTTAACACACCCGGGGCCACTCCCGTCTGGAATTATGGAACTGGTAAATCTTCAAGAGTTGTTGATACAGTACGCTTTGCGTTTCAGGGAGATTATGAGATAGATCTTAATGTAATTACTGCCGGAGGAGTGGTAGATCTAGATCCTGTAACCATATCTGTTACTGAAGACAATCTTAGTTATGTAGATGACCCGCTTTGGACTAAATTAACCGGTGGTAATGGAGAATCTAAAACCTGGGTACTGGATCTTGATGAAGAAGGAACTTCCATACATTTCGTAGGACCGCTGTACTTCTATGGAACCGACAATGGTTGGCTGGAAGGCGGAGGCGAATGGGATGGCGGTGCTACAGGTTGCTATGAAGAAGGTGGTGACTGTTGGAACTGGAGTCCCGAATGGTCTGGCAACACGTGGTTAATGCCTGCAGGAGATTATGGATCAATGACTTTTAGTCTTGAAGGAGGCCCCTATGTCACTGTAAATCATAATATGCTGCCTTCCCTTGGAGAGCAGTCAGGAACATTTTTCCTGGATAAGGACGCACATATGATTAATCTTAATAATGATGTAGAGATTTTACATAGTGTAAACAACGATGAATGTGTAAATGACTGGAGCAACGTGCGGGTAATGTCATTAACAGAAGACACTATGCAACTTGGAGTTTTAAGACGGGACGATTGTGACGGAGCTGCTTTACTGGTTTATAATTTTGTTTCTGAAGAATTTAAAGAAAACTATGTACCGGAAGAAGTAGAGCCAACGATAGATGAAGGTTTTGATCCTGAATTCGAATCTGGTGAATTATTACAGATGTTGACCGGTGGACCTTCTTCAGGAAGAATATGGGAACTTGACGCCGAAGGAAATCCAGTGGACTGGATAGCTTCAGGAATTGGCTGGACAGAAAATGCAGACAGCTCCAGAGACTGGGGATGGAACGCAGGCTGGGACGAAGCAGCAGCAGATTCATGGATACGTTTTGACCAGTGGGGCGGTATGAATTACACCCGCTATCAAAATGGTATGGAAACTTCGGGTACCTTCAGCATTAATGAAGAAACAAATGAAATCACTCTTGTAAATAATACTTTAATACAAGGACCGGAAGGACACTGGATGAATCCGACCACCCATGTTATAAAAGTCATTAAGGCATATGATGATTTCCAATCCCGCGGAATCTGGTTTGGTACAAGTTATAATGCCGATTCAGACGAATGGTTGGCTTTCCATTATATTTTAGGCGGTAATGAAGGCAATGGAGATGGAGAAGGAACAACTGAACCGATTGCTCTAAACTTTGATAATTCTAAATTGGCAATAGGTGATATTGAAGAGAATGGCAACCTTCGTCTTGAACTATTTAATGAATATGGTTCCACAATGGATGACCCAGGCTTAACCCGGTCTGACGTAGCTTTTAGCGAAAAGGTAGAAATAACTTTTAGCTTAAGTGGGATCACACTAAATGAAGATGCCGCAGGCTCTTATGATGCGAAGATCTATTTTGCCGATGGCGATTGGGCTCCTCAGGGTGATGGAAATGTAATAACTGTTAATGGAGATGGTACTTACACTGTAACTTATGAGGCTCCCAGTCCAGCTCAGGGAACCTTTGTTTTTGTAATAGATGTGGTTGGTCTAGCCGCTGATCTTGCAGATATGGATGCTGTCTCTGCTAACATTGAGGAAATTATTATGTACTAATTAAATAATTTACAGAGAATTGCCTTAATTGCTTCTATCAATAATAATTAATTGCTGAAACCAATGAAGATGAAAGTTTAGCTACTTCCATCTTCATTGGTTCGGCTTTACTTTAATGTTATAAAAAGTTTTCAAATGAATTTCAGAAAACTAAACCCTCTCTATATACTATTCTTTTTTTCTCTTTTTTCCTGCCAGGAGGAGGAAGAAAAAGCTGCTTTTGAAGATAGAGAAATTGCTTTTAATTCGGATTGGCAATTCCACCTAAACGAATCTGGTAATGATTCCATTTCAGAAAATGCCGAGTGGAGAACACTCCATTTACCGCACGACTGGAGTATTGAAGGCAAATTTAGTCAGGAGCATCCTGCAGGCACAGGTGGAGGAGCTTTGCCTGGAGGAATGGGTTGGTACAAAAAGTCCTTTACTCTAGAGGAAAGCGACAGTACCAAAGTAACTTCTGTAATGTTTGACGGGGTTTACCACAACAGTGAAGTCTGGATCAACGGAAATTACCTTGGGAATCGTCCCAATGGATATATGGGATTCCAATATGAACTCACCCCCTATCTTAACTACGGAGAAGTGGAAAATGAACTTCTTGTAAAAGTTGATAATTCAGAGCAACCGAATTCACGCTGGTATTCCGGATCGGGAATTTACAGAAATGTGTGGCTCATCAGCACAAATAAATTACATGTTGCAAAATGGGGAACATTTGTTACCACCCCGGAAGTCAGTAAAGATAGTGCTACTGTTAACATTGAGACTACGATTGCAAACAAATATCCCGAAGCTAAAAATGCAGTAATCAGGACCATTATTCTTCGGAATGGAACCGAAGTCACTTCCGCCAGCGAGGAATTCAGCATTGATAAGGATAGAGAACATAAAATTCAGCAAACGGCTACAGTGGACCAGCCTGAATTATGGTCGGTAGAAAATCCTGGACTTTATACTGCAGTAACCGAAATTGAATTGGACGGGGAAATTGTGGACCGGTATGAAACACCTTTTGGAATAAGAAGCTTTGAATTTGATCTTGAAGAAGGTTTTATTCTTAACGGGGAACAGATCAAGATTAAAGGAGTTTGTCTTCACCATGATTTAGGACCTTTGGGTACGGCTATTAACACAAGAGCCATAGAACGCCAGTTGGAAATTATGCAGGAAATGGGCGTTAATGGAATAAGGACTGCCCACAACCCACCGGCACCAGAATTACTGGAGCTATGTGATAAAATGGGCTTTATCGTTCAGGATGAATCTTTTGACATCTGGGAACAGGGGAAAACAGAACACGACTACAGCAATTATTGGGATGAATGGTACGAACGTGATCATACCGATATGCTATTACGAGACCGCAACCATCCGAGTATTTTTATGTGGAGCATAGGAAATGAAATTCCGGAACAATGGAGCGAGCGTGGTGCAGAAATAGGCAGGGAACTGGCGAAAATCACCCGTAAAATCGATTCTACCAGGCCAGTTACCGCTGCAATGAATCCGCCCGTCCATACCAGTGATGATGATGTGACCCTTCAATTTGACGAACCTCAGCAGCCTAATGCCCTCGCGGGGTCGGGAGCTTTGGATATTATAGGCTACAACTATGCGCATCAAACTTATCCTAAACATCAGGTGAATTTTCCGAATACTCCTTTTATTGCCACCGAAACAACTTCGGCTTTAGCGACAAGGGGATATTATGAATTTCCTTCAGATACTATTAAAATTTGGCCTGTACGTTGGGACATCCCTTTTGACGGAGGGAATCCCGACAATACGATTTCAGCTTTTGACCAGGTAAGGACTCCCTGGGGTTCTACTCATGAAGAGACTTGGAAGATCATCAAAAAACATGACTTCCTTTCAGGATTCTATATCTGGACAGGATTTGATTATTTAGGGGAACCTACGCCCTATACATGGCCTTCAAGAAGTTCCTACTTCGGAATTGTAGATCTCGCCGGATTCCCAAAAGATTCCTATTACATGTACAAGAGTGAATGGACAGATGAAGATGTGCTGCACATCCTGCCACACTGGAACTGGGAAGAAGGACAAACGGTAGATGTTTGGGCTTATTACAATAATGCCGACGAAGTAGAGCTTTTCGTGAACGGGGAATCCAAAGGAATAAAAAGAAAAGAAGGAGATGACCTGCACGTAATGTGGAGATTCCCTTACGAAGCAGGAACTTTAAAAGCTGTCTCCCGAAAAGACGGAGCAACGGTTCTGGAAAAGGTGGTGAAAACTGCCGGGGAACCTGCGGTATTAATTCTGAAAGTCGACCGTGAAAGCATTAAAGCTGACGGACAGGACCTTTCTTTTATTACCGTTACCATTACAGATGAAGATGGTACTTTAGCTCCAAGGGCAAACAATCTGGTTCAATTCGAATTGAATGGAGGCGGAAAGATAGTAGGAGTCGCAAGTGGTGATCCTACAAACCATGAATCCTTTAAAGGCACAAAGCATTCTGCCCTTAACGGAAAAGTGCTTGTGATCGTGCAGTCCGGAAAAAATGCAGGTGCAGTAGAGCTCACTGCAACTTCCGAAGGATTAGAATCGGCATCTACTACTATTACTTTTGAATAAAACTATGAGCAATAAAACTATAAAACTATGATCACGAGAAACAGATGGATAAAAAAAATATCCCTCAGTCTGGTCTGTCTCACCGCTGGTATTTTTCAGGCAGGCGCACAGATTCAGAATGCCAACGTCCTCAACGAACCAATAGACGTCAGCAAAGATTTCGAAGATTACTCAAATACATTTTATTTCGCTGATGAATTGGTTTCTTTTAATCCTGAAGCTGGAGAAGGCACAATAAAGTACAAACGGCACACCTATCAAACAAGACAGGCTTTTAACAACATGCTAATGAAGCCGGACACGGTTGCAGCAAATGAATTTCCCGCTACCGAATATGAAGCCTCTCCGGAATTGCCATTTAAAATTCAGTTTGTTTCAGATCGTACGATTAGAATCAAAATGGCTTCTGGACCGCAGTTTCACAACCAGGAAGAATCCCTAATGTTAATCAATGGTACAGCTCCAAGCAATCCCGAAGCATGGACTTACTCAAAAATAGAAGGCGGCCACCAATATATCGGCGAACATGGAAAGGTGGAAATCCTTACTCAGCCGTGGCATGTAAAACTCTATGACGAAAATGGTAAATTATTGACCAGTACACTTCATAAAACAGACGTGCAAAATACGTATACTCCTGTTTTGCCATTTTCGTACGTAAGAAGAAACAGCGATTATTCGCGGAGTATGGCAGCAGTTTTAAGCCTTGAACCCGGCGAAAAGATCTTCGGACTGGGAGAATCTTTTACGCAGTTCAACAAACGCGGACAAAAAGTGGTTCTTTGGGTTGATGATGCCAACGGAGTACAAAACGAGACCATGTATAAACCAATTCCGTTTTACATGAGCAGCCGTGGATATGGAGTATTTATGCATACCTCTTCTCCTATTACAGTCGACTTCGGAAAATATTTTAATGCAGCCAACAACATGATGATTGGGGATGATGTTGCCGATCTTTTCTTCTTCCTTGGTGAACCTAAAGATATTCTGGATGAGTACACAGATCTAACGGGTAAAACTGAAATGCCCCCGCTTTGGTCTTTCGGATTCTGGATGAGCAGAATCACTTACTTTTCTGAAGAGGAAGGCCGGGAAATAGCCAGCAACCTTAGAAAGCATAAGATCCCAAGCGATGTGATCCATTTCGATACCGGCTGGTTTGATGTGGACTGGCGCAACAACTATGAGTTTGCGGCAGATCGATTTGATGATCCTGTAGATATGATGGCAGATATGAGAGAAGACGGCTTCCATGTTTCTTTATGGCAACTCCCCTACTTTACACCAAAGAACACTCTTTTTGACGAGATCGTGGAAAACGGACTTGCAGTAAAAGACCGAAAGGGGAATATTCCTTATGAGGATGCTGTGCTCGACTTTTCTAATCCTGAAGCAGTGGAATGGTATCAGGGAAAACTCCGCCACCTGTTCGATCAGGGAGTGGGCGTTTTTAAAGTGGATTTTGGGGAAGCGGCACCTGCAAACGGAATTTACCATTCCGGCAGAACCGGATTTTATGAGCACAATTTATATCCGCTACGCTACAACAAAGCGGTAGCAGAATTAACAAAAGAAGAAAAAGGTTATTCCCTGATCTGGGCAAGAAGTACGTGGGCTGGAAGTCAGCGGTATCCTTTACATTGGGGTGGTGACGCCGCCACTACAAATACTGCCATGTCTGCCACTTTGCGCGGCGGACTATCGATTGGTCTTAGCGGATTCAGTTTCTGGAGCCATGACGTGGGCGGATTTGTAACTGCCGCTCCCGAAGATCTTTACAGAAGATGGACCCCTTTCGGAATGTTGTCTTCGCACGTAAGAAGCCACGGCGAACCACCAACAGAGCCATGGCTGTACAATGAGAGCTTTTTACAAGCCTTCAGAAAAGCCGATAATATGCGTTACGAACTGATGCCGTACATATATGCCCAGGCAAAAGAAAGCTCTGAAAAAGGGCTTCCGATGATGCGTGCTTTGTTTGTGGAATTTCCCGATGATGCAGGTTCGTGGCTGGTGGACGATCAATACCTGTTTGGATCAAGCATGTTGGTTGCCCCACTTTTTGAAGAAGTTTCAGAAAGGCAGGTTTATTTACCGGAAGGAAAATGGATAGATTACCAGACCAAAAAAATTTATGAAAGCGGATGGCACACCATTGCAGCAGGGGATATTCCAATTATCGTCTTGGTAAAAGATGGAACGGTAATTCCGCATATCAAGTTGGCACAGTCCACCCAGGCGATGGATTGGTCATATCTTGATCTAAAAGTTTTTGCTGCGGAAGGCACGGACACAGCTTCAGGTCAGATTTTTCTTCCTGAAGGTGACGCTGTACAAACCATAACAGTTTCAAAAAGAGGAAACAATTTTGAAGTCACAGATAATTCTTTAAGTGGAAAAACAACTTTCAGAACCCAATGGCAGAAATAAATTTCTATATACAGATAAGTAATAAAAAATGATAAAAAGATTAAGCATACTCCCCGCACTTTTCATCTCGTTGATCTCTTGTGGACAACAGGAAGAAACCACTATCCATGAACTCAATTCTCCGGACGGGCAGAATAAAATTAAATTTGAATTATCAAACAACAGCCCGAACTACTCTGTTTCACACGGGGATACTGAAATTATTTCCCCTTCAGAAATGGGTTTTGTTCTCAGGAATAATGATTCCCTGAGTAAAAACTTCGAAATCACTTCTGTAGAGGAATCTTCTTTTGATGAAACCTGGGAGCAGGTTTGGGGTGAAAAAAGGAACATCAGGAATAATTACAATCAGCTGGTTATAAACCTTCAGGAGAAAAACGAAAAACAGCGAAAACTTCAGGTCCAATTTAGGGCTTTTGATGATGGAGTTGCTTTCAGATATGTTTTTCCGGAGCAGGGAATCAACGATAGTGTTTTAATAATGGACGAACTTACCACTTTCAGATTAAAAGATGACGGTGAAGCTTGGTGGATCCCTGCTTATCACGAACAACGATATGAAAATCTTTTCGAAGCCACTCCTGTAAGTGAGTTAGATACGGTGCACACTCCGTTAACCATAGAAAGTGAAAACGGTTTAGCAATTAGCTTTCACGAAGCAAACCTGACAGATTTTGCCAGCATGACCCTGGAAAAGACTTCAGGAACTGAGCTAAAAGCAAATTTAGTTCCCTGGGCAGACGGAGTGAAAGTACGTACCACCGGATCATTTACTACCCCGTGGAGAACAATCCAGATCGGGGAAGAACCAACAGACCTTATTACTTCCTACCTAATCCTAAACCTGAACGAACCAAACAAGATTGAAGACACTAGCTGGATAGAGCCTGTAAAGTACATTGGAATCTGGTGGGGAATGCATATTGGGAAATACACTTTCTGGGAAGGTGAAAATCATGGGGCTTCTACCAAAAATGCAAAAGAACATATAGATTATGCCAATCAATTGGGAATTGACCACCTGCTAATTGAGGGATGGAATGAAGGCTGGACTCCTTCATGGTACGAAAATGCCCTGCACCAGTTTAGCTTTACCGATGCCACAGATGATTTTGATCTTAAAGAAGTTACCGATTATGCTGCTGAAAACGGAGTAGAAATTATAGGCTATCACGAAACCGGTTCCAATATCGACAATTACCTGAAACAGATAGACAGCGCTTTTGCCCTTTATAATGAAGTAGGGATCAGTGAAGTTAAAATCGGACACGTTGGTTCTATGTTGAATATGAAGGAATGGCATCACGGACAATTCGGAGTTAATTACTTCAGATATGTTCTGGAAAAAGCAGCTGAGCATAAACTGACTGTTCTTTTCCACGAACCTATAAAAGACACCGGGGAAAGACGTACCTATCCTAATATGCTAGCCCGGGAAGGTGCACGCGGAATTGAATACAACGCCTGGAGCGATGGTAACCCTCCAGAACACGTGACTATCCTCCCATTCACCCGTTTTCTTGCTGGCCCTATGGATTTCACCGCCGGAATTCTTGATGTGGAAGTTAGCCAGGGATATCCCGGCAGAAGGGTTCACTCCACTTCAGCCAAACAACTGGCTCTTTTGGTAACTGTATATTCGCCTATACAAATGTTGGCCGATCTACCGGAAAACTACGTGGACAAACCGGAATTTCAGTTTTTGAAAGATGTCCCAATGGACTGGGAAGACACTAAAGTGTTGAACGGAGAAATAGGTGATTATATCACCACCGTAAGAAAAGATATAGACAGTGATGACTGGTATCTGGGAAGTATAACCGATGAAAATGCACGTGATCTGGAAATTTCCCTTTCCTTTCTTGATGAAGGAGCAACTTACGAAGCCCAGATCTATGCAGATGCTGAAGGAACAGGATATCAAAATAATCCTTCAGAGGTAAAAATAACCAATAAAGAAGTAACAGCCGCAGATAAGCTTACACTCGAACTTGGTGCAAGCGGAGGAGCGGCAATAAGCTTCAAAAAATTATAATAGAATAGATTTTCCTTACAAAAACAATTACTGAAGCAAAAAATTATAAAATGAAAAACAGAATAGCTCCTTTATTAAGCATCCTAAGCTTTATTGCTTTTACTGCCTGTAATGAAGATGCACAAACTAATACCCCCAACACAGATTCTTCAGAAAACAAAATTTTTCAGGGAGAGCCTCTTAGTATGGAATACGAAGAGAAAATTGACAGCCTTATCGCACAACTGACTCTCGAAGAAAAATCGGGAATGCTTCATGGGACCAGCATGTTTGCCACTTCGGGTGTACCAAGACTGGGAATTCCGGAATTAACCATGGCCGATGGCCCTCTGGGAGTTCGTGAGGAAATCTCCAGGGATTCCTGGGCAAATGCAGGCTGGGAGAATGATTACGCTACTTTTCTGCCTGCCGGTGGTGGACTTTCCGCCACATGGAACCCTGATTTAGCGTATACCTTCGGAAATGTTATAGGCGCAGAAACCCGTGACAGGAATAAAGACGTTCTTCTCGCTCCGGCTTTTAATATCATCCGGACTCCTCTGGGAGGACGTACTTATGAGTATTTTTCTGAAGATCCGTTCTTGAATAAAAAAATCACTGTGCCTTATATTGTTGGGGTACAAGAGAATGACGTCGCGGCTTCCATAAAGCACTATGCAGTTAACAATCAGGAAACAAACCGTGGAACAGTCGACGTTCTGCTGGATGAGCGAACCCTACGGGAAATCTATCTTCCTGCATTTGAAGCTGCAATTACAGAAGCGCATGCCTACAGTGTGATGGGCGCGTACAATAGATTGCGCGGAGACTATCTAAATGAAAATGAGTATATGCTCCAGGACGTTTTGAGAGACGAATGGGGCTTTAAAGGATTTGTGGTATCAGATTGGGACGCTATTCATAGTACCGTGAAAGCATTAAAAGCAGGTGCCGATGTAGAGATGGGCACCAATGCTCCTTTTGATGAGTATTATTTCGCACAGCCTCTAATTGATTCTGTGCAGGCAGGAAAACTTTCAGAAGAAGAAGTAAATAAACATGTACGCCGCGTACTTAGGGTAATGTACAACATCAAAAGTATTGATTCTACTGGTCGTGCTGAAGGAAGCAGGAATACCGAAGCTCATCTTCAGGACGCTTATGACATTGCTTCAGAATCTGTGGTACTGCTGAAAAATGAGAAAAACTTGCTTCCTGTAAAGCTTGAAGAAATTGAAAGCATTGCTGTAATTGGAAACAATGCCACCAGAACTTACGCCCAGGGCGGATTTGGCGCTGGTGTAAAAACCCGCAATGAAATAACTCCGCTGGATGCACTAAAAAATAAGCTTCCGGAGTCTGTTAGCATCAATTACGCGAAAGGGTATGAGGAAAATTATGTCCCTGCAAACGATCAAAATCAAAATTATGGAAGGGAAACCATTGACGAACTGGATGAAAACATGGTGCAGGAAGCAGTCGAAGCTGCAAAAAATTCAGATATAGCTATAATTTTTGCCGGATCCAACAGGGATTACGAATCGGAGGCTGCAGATAGAAGAGACATTCAGCTTCCGTTTGGGCAGGAAGAATTGATTGACCGTGTAAAAGAAGCCAATCCAAATACCATTATTGTAATGATTGCCGGTGCACCTTTTGATCTTCAGAAGGTAGAGAAAAATGCTTCTACCCTTGTATGGAGCTGGTTCAACGGTTCGGAAGGTGGAAATGCTTTAGTAGATGTGCTTTTAGGAGAGGTAAATCCTTCCGGAAAACTACCATGGACGATGCCTGTAAGTCTTGAGGATTCTCCCGCTCATGCCACTAACAGCTTTCCGGGAGACGAATCTGTAACTTATGAAGAAGGAATTCTGGTGGGTTACCGCTGGTTCGACACAAAGAATATTGAACCCATGTATCCTTTTGGCTACGGACTTTCCTATACCTCTTTTGACTTCAAAAGCCCAAAAGTAAATAAGGAAGAAGCCTATACAGAAAATGACACGATCACCCTTGAGATTGAGGTGGAAAATACCGGTGAAGTAGATGGAAAAGAAGTGGTACAGGTTTATATGTCGAAATCTGATTCTCAAATAGAACGTGCCGCCCAGGAATTAAAAGGATTTAAAAAAGTTGCGGTTTCAGCAGGAAGTTCAGAAACAGTTTCTATTGAAATTCCGGTAAAAGAACTTGCTTATTATAATGTAGATAACAAATCCTGGACGGTTGAACCAGGAACCTATACCCTTAAAATAGGAAATTCTTCCAGAAATATTCTGGAACAGATCAATATTGAAATCGAGTAAATACTAATCAAAAAATTATCAAAATGAAAAAACAAAAATTTAATGCTTTTGGCGTTTTGCTAATGTTCTTCGTGAGCATTGTTTTTACGTCGTGCACAGAAGAAGATGACGGACCAAAAACAACCCCTCCAATTGAAGAAATAGAATTTAGTGTTACTCCTGCTTCCATAGACTTTGAAGCCGCAGGAGGTGAAAATACCATTGCTATTACCAGCGGTGAAGAATGGACGATTTCCGGAGGTGGAGACTGGATCTCATTATCTGCGGAATCAGGAGTAGAAACCAGTGATGTGGTAGTTACGGCAGAGGCTAATGAAGCTACCGAAGAAAGAACCGCAACGCTTACTGTTTCTACTGAAGAAGATGCTATGGACATCCTGATAACTCAGGCCGCTGCCGAAGCTCCGCCAGCCGAAACTCCCGAAGCAACTATCCCACCGGATGAAACTGATATGCGTGACCTGACAAGTGTACAACTTACTAATGAAATGGAAATTGGCTGGAACTTAGGGAACTCTCTTGATGCCATTGGTGGCGAGACCGCCTGGGGAAATCCAATGGTAAATGAGCAGCTAATCCAGTCGGTTAAAGACGCCGGATTCAATGCAGTACGTATCCCTATTGCCTGGAGTAAATTTTCAGATGAAGAAAATTTTGTAATTACAGAAGAATGGATGAACCGTGTAGAAGAAGTGGTAAATATGGTCCTTGATAATGGTATGTACGCCATCATCAATACTCATTGGGATAACGGATGGATGCAACCTACTTATGATGATGAAGATTATGTAAATAACCGTCTTGAAATTATGTGGCAACAAATCGCTATTAATTTCCGTGATTATGATGACAAACTGCTTTTTGCAGGTACAAATGAAGTAATGGTAGAAGGTGACTATGGAACTCCTACTGAAGAATACTACACGGTACAAAACGGATTCAATCAAACTTTCGTGGACGCTGTAAGAGCTACGGGCGGAAGAAATCATTACCGTCATTTAGTGGTGCAAGGCTTTAATACTAATATTGACCATACGCTTAATTTCGCTGAAATTCCTGAAGATGTAGTAGATGACCGCCTGATGATGGAAGTTCATTATTACGATCCTTATAATTTCACATTAAATGAAGAAAGCAATGTATATCAATGGGGAGATGATGCACCGGAATCTGAAGACTGGGCAAATGAATCTTATGTTGATGAGCAATTCAACAAAATGAAAACCGAGTTTATTGATAATGGTGTAGGTGTTATCTTGGGAGAATATGGCGCGATTGCCAGACCAGATGTGGAAGGACATGATGAATACCGCCAATATTATATGGAGTATGTAACGCAATCTGCCATGGAGCATGGATTAGTTCCTTTTTATTGGGATAATGGTGATGAAGACGCGAATGGTTTTGCGATTTTTGATCGTGAAACGGGGGAAGTGCTTTATCCCGAGCTCTTGGATGCAATTGTCGATCAGGAAGACTAAAATTACTTGTTAAATTGATTGCGGGTATACGCTGTAAAAATTATTTCTGATTTTAGGGAATTCATTCTAATTCCTTAAAGTCAGAAGTAATTTAAATCAAGTCTCATACGTCCCTTATATGAAACTACACTTTTTAGACCGGACAGATCTACGAAACAAGTGTCTCTCTGTACATTATAACAGCTATCCAAATTTTCTGAAGCTGTGGCATTACCATGAGCAGTTGGAGCTTGTAGTGGTGCTTAAAAGTACGGGGACAAGATTTGTTGGGGATAGTATTGAAAAGTTCAGCCAGGGAGAAATCATATTATTGGGCAAGAACCTGCCTCATATGTGGCTTAATGACAAAGCTTATTTTGCTGAAGGTTCAGAGCTGAAAGCTGAAGCAATAGCAGTTCATTTTAAACAGGAATTTCTAGGCCATGACTTTTTCCATACCGCCGAGATGAAACATATCGGGCAGCTCTTCGAAAAGGCAAGGCGCGGTATCAAATTCACAGATAAAAATGATGAAATTATCAGTGAAATAATGAAAATGGTGGAACTTGATGATTTCGGGCGTGTAGTAAAGATGCTGGAAGTTCTCAACCTCTTATCAAAATCTAAGAATTCAGTCTTATTATCGAGTTCAGGGTTTTTAAACTCTTTTCACCAGAGCGATAATAACAATCTGGATAAAGTCTATGCATATATCTTCAATAACTTCAAAAAGTCGGTTTCTCTAGAGGATGTTTCAGAGATTGCGCATATGAATCCGGCTGCATTCAGCCGTTTTTTTAAAAGGATAAGCAGAAAAACTTTTTCCCGCTATCTTAACGAAATACGTGTGGGATACGCCTGTAAAATGCTCTTGGAGCAAAAGTATACTGTTACCGATATATGCTACGAATCAGGTTTTAACAATCTCTCCAACTTCAACAGGCAATTTAAAGCAATAACAAATTATTCACCCACCGAATATCTCCAGGATTATCAGCGGGTCTATGCAAGAAATTAATGCAATGAAAAAACCAGTTACAATAATTGATATCGAGGTACACGATGTACGGTTCCCCACCAGCAGGAGCTCCATCGGGTCTGATGCTATGAATGTTGATCCCGATTATTCAGCAGCATACGTTATTTTAAAAACAGATCATCCGGAAGATATTGAAGGCCACGGACTCACTTTTACCATAGGCCGTGGAAATGAACTTTGTGCTAGAGCCATTGAATCCTTATCCCCACTCCTTCTGAATAAAACACTGGAATCCTTTACAGAAAATATGGGTGCTTTCTGGACGATGATCACCGGTGACAGTCAGTTAAGATGGTTGGGTCCGGAAAAAGGCGTTATCCATCTTGCTACCGGCGCATTGGTGAATGCAGTCTGGGATCTTTATGCTAAAGTTGAAGGTAAACCTCTGTGGCGACTTTTAGCCGATATGACTCCCGAAGAACTTGTGGCCTGTGTGGACTTCAAATATATTACCGATGCTATTACTCCTGAAGAAGCAATCAGCATGCTGAAGGAGAAAGAAACTACCAAACATGAGCGTATAGATTACCTGGAAAAGCATGGGTATCCCGCATATACCACATCTGCCGGATGGCTTGGATACCCTGATGAAAAAATCAGGAAATTGTGCCGGGAAGCAAAGGCTGATGGCTGGAAACATATAAAAATGAAGGTGGGCTCTTCCCTGGAAGACGATGTTCGCAGGGCAGCTATTATAAGAGAGGAAGTTGGAGAAGATTTTAAACTAATGATGGATGCCAATCAGAAATGGGATGTAAATGAGGCTGTTAAAAACATGAAAATCCTCTCCCAGTTTAATCCCTGGTGGATTGAAGAACCAACAAGTCCAGATGATATTTTGGGCCATGCAAAAATTGCCAGAGCGGTAGATCCGGTTCTTGTGGCAACAGGTGAGCATTGCCAGAACCGTACAGTTTTTAAACAACTTATGCAGGCCGGTGCCATAGGAATTTGCCAGATCGACAGCTGCCGGGTTGGAGGCGTAAACGAAATCTTAGCTATTCTTCTGATGGCAGCGAAATTTGATATTCCGGTTTGTCCACACGCCGGTGGCGTTGGTCTTTGCGAATATGTGCAGCATTTGTCCATTATAGATTATATAGCAATCAGTGGAAAATTGGAAGATCGAATAATTGAATATGTAGATCACCTGCACGAACATTTCGTAGACCCTGTAGTAATTAAAAACGGAAATTATCTTTTACCCACGGAAGCAGGATATAGCATCACGATGAAAAAGGAATCTTTAGAAGAATATTCTTTTCCTCACGGAGCTATTTGGAAAGCAGAATCTGAATATAAATTGAAGACATCAATAATTGGCTAAATGAAATTCAGCTTAAAAAATAAAATTGCAATAGTAACCGGCGGCGGCAGCGGAATTGGAAAAGCTATTACCGAAGCTTTTGTAGAGCAGGGTGCTATTGTTCACATTCTGGAGATAAACCCAGAAGCCGCAGAAAAACTGGCTTCAGAATTAAATACAGAACGAGAGGCCGTTACTGTTCATACCTGTGACATTACTGACGGAGAAAAAGTAGCGACAGTAATTCAAAAGATTCCGAAGGTGGATATTTTAATTAATAACGCAGGAATTGCACATATTGGCAACCTGGAAAATACAGCCGGAGAAGATCTGGATCGCCTTTATCAGGTAAACATCAAGGGAACCTACAACTGCATGCATGCCTGCATTGCAAAAATGAAAAAGAACAGGAATGGCGTAATAATTAATATGGCTTCTATCGCCGCCTCTGTGGGAATTTCAGATAGGTTTGCCTATTCGATGACCAAGGGCGCTGTGCTCACAATGACCTATTCTGTAGCCAAAGATTATGTTCAGGAGGGAATCCGCTGCAACAGCATTTCCCCTGCCCGTATCCATACCCCTTTTGTAGACGGATTTTTGTCTAAAAATTATCCCGGTCAGGAAAAGGAAATGTTCGGGAAATTATCGGCTACGCAACCCATTGGTCGTATGGGAGAACCAGAAGAAGTAGCTAATCTTGCGGTCTATCTCTGCTCAGATGAGGCTTCTTTTATTACGGGAACAGATTTCCCCATCGATGGCGGATTTATTAAATTAAACGGCTAATAAAACAAATAACCAACTGAACCAAAAAATTATGAAACTAATCCGTTTTGGAGAATTAGATAAAGAAAAACCCGGAGTAGAACTGGAAGATGGAACACGTATCAATGTTTCCGGTTTTACAAATGACTACAACGAAGATTTTTTTGCAGGTGATGGCATTACCAAATTAACTGAATGGCTATCCTCCAATAAGGAATCCTGTTCTAAAATTTCTGCGGAAACACGCCTTGGAAGTCCTGTAAAGCGACCTTCAAAATTAATTTGCATCGGGCTTAATTATGCAAAACATGCCGAGGAAAGCGGGATGAAACCACCCAAAGAGCCTGTTCTGTTTTTTAAAGCAACTTCAGCAATTGTTGGGCCTAACGACGATTTAATTATTCCGAAGAACAGTAAAAAAACAGATTGGGAAGTAGAGCTGGGAGTTGTAATAGGAAAGAAAACCTCTTACTGCAGTGAAGCCGAAGCCATGGATGCTGTTGCCGGATACGTTTTGCACAACGATTACAGCGAACGCGAATTCCAACTGGAGCGCGAAGGCCAGTGGGTAAAAGGCAAAAGCTGTGACACCTTTGCACCTCTGGGGCCTTACCTGGTGACTAAAGATGAAATAAAAGATCCTAATAATCTCAATCTTTGGTTAAAGCTGAACGGGAAAACCATGCAGAACAGCAATACCTCAGATTTTGTTTTTAATATTGCTGAAGTAATAAGCTATATAAGCCAATTTATGACCCTGCTTCCGGGAGATGTTATTTCCACCGGAACTCCGTTTGGCGTTGGGATGGGATTAAAACCACAGCGATTTTTGAAGGAAGGTGATGTAGTTGAACTGGGAATCGATGGCCTTGGGACTTCAAAGCAACACGTCAAAAACTTCAAATAATGGTTTTAGACGCCCATGTACATTTCTGGAATTATGATCCTAACCGCGATACCTGGATCACCGAGGAAATGAGGGCTCTAAAAAGGCAATTATCGCCCGAAGATTATAAATCCACGACTGAAAATTTGAATATTTCGGGCTGCATTGCCGTTCAGGCTGATGAATCTGAAGAAGAAACTCAGTTTTTACTGGATTTAGCTGAAAAACATGATGTTATCAGGGCTGTTTTGGGCTGGGTCGATCTTTCTGCTGAAGATGTGGAAGTAAAACTGAAGAAATTCAGTAAAAACAGGCTTTTAAAAGGAATCCGATGCATTCTTCAGGATAAAAACGATGATTTTATGCTTAGCAAGGGCTTTTTGAACGGAATTTCGAAGCTTCAGCAGTATAAATTGACATATGATATACTGGTTCATCATCTTCAACTCGAAAAGGCCATTAAGCTGGTTGAAAAATTTCCGAAGCAGCCTTTTATCCTGGACCACCTGGGAAAACCGGACATAAAAAATGGCAATTATCGACACTGGGAGCAGAATATCGCTGAACTCGCGCAATTCGAGAATGTTCATTGCAAAATTTCCGGAATGGTCACAGAAGCCGACTGGAATAACTGGAAAAAAGAAGATTTTGAGTTCTGTCTTGATACCGTTTTTTCTGCTTTTGGAATAAACAAAGTGGTTTTTGCTTCTGACTGGCCAGTTTGTAATCTTGCCGGAAATTTTTCCAGGGTTTTAGACCTTGTACAGACGTTTACAGCAAATTTTAACAAAGCTGAAAAAGAAGCTTTTTATTATAAAAACGCTCAGAAATTTTACAAAATTGACAACTAAATGAAGAACTCCATAAAACTTCTCCTGGTTCTGGCATTTCTGATTTCTTCAGAAAATTATGCTCAGCAAGAAGCCGGCAATAAAAACATCCTTTGGTATACGACTCCGGCAGAAAACTGGGATCATGCGCTGCCCGTGGGAAATGGCCGAATGGGAGCAATGGTTTTTGGAGATCCGGAAAGTGAAAGGATTCAGTTAAATGAGGATTCTCTGTGGCCCGGAGGTCCGGATTGGGGAAACAGCAAAGGAACTCCCGAAGATCTTGCAGAAATTAGAAAACTTGTAGAAGCCGGTCAATTTCATCTGGCAGATAGTCTTATCGTTGAACGTTTTTCGTACAAGGGCGTGGCTCGTTCGCACCAGACGATGGGCGATCTTTTTATAGAATATCAGCATGAAAATATCAAAGATTACAAGCGAAGCCTGGACCTTGAAAATGCTGTGGCAAGTACAACTTATACCGCAGATGGATATTCCGTTACCCAGGATGTTTTTTCTTCCGCAGAAGATGACGTGCTGATTGTAAAGATCAAAACCGAAAATCCCGACGGCATAGCTTTTAAACTCACGATGAGCCGTCCCGAAGATAACGGGCATCAAACCGTAGAAGTTACTTCGCCACAGGATAACATGCTTAATATGCGCGGAATGGTTACTCAATATGCAGGTGCCAGAGATTCCGAACCCGTAGAAATTGATTACGGAGTGAAGTTCGAGGCAATCCTTAAAGCCGAAATTGAAAAGGGTACCGTAGAAGCTAAAAACAATACGCTACAATTCAAAAATGTTAAGGAAGCTGTTTTATATATCGTTGCCAGTACTTCCTTTTATCACGAAGATTTTGCTGCGAACAATCAAAAAACGCTGGAAAAACTTCAGAATAAAAATTATAAAGAACTACTCGAGCGACATATCGCAGATTATCAGCAATTTTACAATCGCACTTCTTTAAACCTGGGCGACGACCATCTGGATTCCCTTACTACCACCACCCGCCTGGAGCGTGTAAAAGAGGGGCAACAGGATTTAGGCTTAGTTGAGAAGCTTTTTCAGTACGGCCGATATTTGTTAATTTCCAGCTCCCGTCCCGGTACTAATCCAGCGAATCTTCAGGGTCTTTGGAATGAGCATATCCAGGCGCCATGGAATGCAGATTATCACCTCAACATTAATTTACAAATGAATTACTGGCCCGCAGGACCTGCCAATTTAATTGAACTTCAGGAGCCGCTTTTTGATCTCACAGACCGGCTGATTGAACGGGGCAAAATTCTTGCGCGGGAACAATACGGAATGAGTGGAACCGTAGCACATCAAACTACCGATCTTTGGGCTGCACCATGGATGCAGGCAGAAACAGCTTACTGGGGCTCCTGGATCCATGGTGGGGGCTGGCTGGCACAACATTACTGGGAACATTACCGGTTCACGCAGGACACCACTTTTTTAAAAGAACGCGCCTACCCCGCTCTTAAAGCTTATGCTGAATTTTATTCGGACTGGCTGACTGAAGATCCGCGTGATGGAACCTTAATTTCCACTCCGGAAACTTCTCCCGAAAACCGTTATTTGGCTCCCGATGGTGAGCCTGCTGCTTTATCCCGCGGCACCGCGATGGGCCATCAGATCATCGCGGAAGTTTTTGATAATACGATTGCATCTGCAGAAATACTGGGAAAATCTGATGAATTTACTCAGAAGATAAAAGCCCAACGAGCGCAGTTGCGTACCGGAATACAAATTGGCAACGACGGAAGAATTTTAGAATGGGACCGTGAATATGAAGAACCTGAAAAAGGACACCGGCATATTTCTCATTTATACGCCCTGCATCCGGGAGATGATATTACGGTTGAAGATCCGGAGCTATTTGAAGCTGCCCGAAAAACCATAGAACACCGGCTTGAGCATGGTGGTGCCGGACCGGGATGGAGCCGTGCCTGGATCATAAATTTCTACGCGAGGCTTTTAGATGCTGAGGCCGCCCAAAAGCATATTAACCTGTTTATGCAGCGTTCTATCTATCCAAATCTTCTGGACATACATCCTCCCTTTCAGATCGACGGAAACTTCGGATTTACAGCCGGAATCGCAGAAATGTTGCTCCAGTCACATGAAGGTTTTCTAAGGATTTTACCTGCGCTTCCTGTAGAATGGGCAAAAGGAAATGTAAGCGGATTAAAAGCCCGTGGAAACATAGAAGTGGGCATTTCGTGGAAACAAGGGTTATTGGAAGAACTTAGTTTAACTTCAGAAACAAATAAAACCATTCGCGTGGTCTATGGAGAACAGGAAACAGAAGTTGCATTGGTAGCAGGTAAATCGATCATCCTCAACAAAAAATTGAAAATAAAAAACCGCTAATATGGATTTGGGACTTAAGGGGAAAGTGATTATTGTCACAGGCGGCACAAAAGGAATTGGCGAAGCGATTTCAAAAGCAATTGCTGCGGAAGATGGCATTCCGGTTTTTATTGGCCGTACGAAAGATCATGGAGAAAAGCTTCTGAAGGAACTTCAGAATGACGGAAAAGCAGCTTATTTTATTTCCGGGGATCTGAATGATGTTCAAACCTGTGAGCAAATAGTCAAAGAAGTTGTTGAAAAATTCGGCAGTATTTACGGACTCGTAAATAACGCAGGAGCCAATGATAGTATAGGTTTAGAAAACGGCTCTCCCGAGAAATTCAGAAAATCCCTGAATTCCAATCTTAATCATTATTACAATATGGCTCATTTTTGTCTTGAGTCACTTAAAAAATCGAAAGGCAGTATTGTAAACATCAGTTCTAAAACGGCAATTACCGGCCAGGGAGGCACTTCAGGATATGCAGCGGCAAAAGGTGCTCAGCTCGCGCTAACGCGCGAATGGGCTGTGGAATTGCTACCTTATGGAGTGAGGGTAAACGCGGTAATTCCCGCAGAAGTTATGACTCCGCTTTACGAAAGTTGGTTAAGCAGCTTTAAAAATCCCGAAGAAAAGCGCAGTTCCATAACAGGAAAAATTCCGTTGGGAAAAAGGATGACTACAAGCGAAGAAATTGCAGCGAGCGTGGTTTTTCTTCTTTCGGAGAAATCTGCGCATACTACGGGGCAACATCTGGTTGTAGACGGCGGCTATACTCATTTGGACCGTTCGATAACTTAGAATTCCATTTGTTCCGGAAAATGATTCATGCCTTAAAATGGCAGTTATCGACCTAATGATTTAGACCCTTTTGAAGTGCAAATTATTCTTTATAAGCAGAAATTCCTTCCTGTAACCATTCGTAGTATTTATCTGGATCTGGAGTATAGGCAGCAGGCTCATTGAGTTTCTCACCGTCAGGATCCAACAGCACATAAAAAGGCTGCGCATTGGCTTCAAATCTGCTAATCTGAAAGTCGCTCCATTTTTCACCCACTGTATTAATTTCTCTTCCTGTAGTCTCTGAAGTATAAATGTCCTCTTCGGATAAATCCCGTTTATCATCTACATAAAGTGATACAAGGACAATATCGTTCTTCAGGATATCCAAAATGCGCTGTTTTGGCCATACATTTTGCTCCATCTTACGACAATTCACACAAGCCCAACCTGTAAAATCCAGCATTACCGGCTTGTCCACTTCTTCAGCATAGGAAAGCCCTTTTTCATAATCGTTAAAAACCAGAATATCGTGCGGAGGCATCAGGTGCGCGCCTTCGGGTAATTCAGCATTGGCAGCCGATCCGGAAGCTATATTTTTGGTGTATCCCACTCCGTAAGGCGATTCACTGTACTCCATTGGTGGCGGAAATGCACTAATCAGATTCAGCGGAGCTCCCCAAAGTCCGGGAATAAGATATATGGTAAATGTGAGCACCAACAAGCCCATCATCATTCTGCCCACGGAAATGGATTCCAAAGGAGAATCGTGGGGTAATTTTATTTTTCCGAATAAATAGAAGGCAAGGGTACCAAAAATGGCAATCCAGATTGCGATAAACACTTCCCGTTCCAATAGGTGCAATTGCAGCACAAGATCTGCCTGAGAAAGGAATTTGAAGGCAAGCGCCAGCTCAAGGAATCCGAGAAAAACTTTTACTGTATTTAGCCAGCCACCGCTCTTTGGAAGCGTATTCATCCACCCCGGGAAAGCTGCAAAAAGAGCAAAAGGCAAAGCAATAGCTAAAGAAAATCCCAACATTCCCACAATGGGTGCAATCCCTCCTTTTGAAGCCGCCTGTACCAACAAGGTTCCCACGATAGGACCTGTACAGGAAAAAGAGACAATGGCCAGCGCCAGCGCCATAAAGAAAATACCAATTATCCCTCCACGATCTGCCTGGGAGTCCACTTTATTAGCCCAGGAATTGGGAAGCATGATATCGAAAGCGCCAAAAAACGAGACTGCAAAAATCACCAATATCGCAAAGAAAACGAGGTTAAACCAGACGTTAGTGGCCAATGCATTAAGAGAATCTGCGCCAAAAATGGCAGTTACGGCTGTTCCCAGCAAAACATAAATAACAACAATGGAAATCCCATAAATTATGGCATTTCGTATTCCCTTTGCCCGGGTTTTACTTTGCTTGGTAAAATAACTTACCGTCATGGGAATCATAGGAAAAACGCAGGGCGTAAGCAGTGCCGCAAACCCGGAAAGGAAGGCGATAAAGAAGATATTCCACAGACCTTTTTTGTCCTCTTTTGCAGAAGTTATTCCAGTTTCTACCTCATTAGAAATATCTGCAGGTTTCTCAGTATCTACATTATCATCAAAAATTGAAGGATCTGCGGAAGCATTTATCCCGCCGTTATCCGGTAGAGTGAGGGTAAATTCCTCGATGGCCGGCGGTAAGCAGCGCTCGTCGTCGCAAACCATGAATTCAACAGAAGCATTGATGGTAGCTGATTCTTCCAGTAAAACAATACGTTGCTGGAAAGTGGCTTCATCTTCAAAATACTTGATACGCATTCCAAAGACAGGATCGTCTACTGTTACTCCCTCCTCTTCTTCCGTTTCTCCTAAAATTTCATAATTGTCATTTTTCTCATACGAAAAAGTGGTAGGAATTGGGCCGTTTTCAGGGACATCCTGGGCGTAAAGGTGCCATCCCGCTTCAATTTCCGCAGAAAAGATCAGCAGAAACTCATTTTCTGTATCTGAAACCTTTTCTACACTCGTCGACCATTCTACAGGATCATAAATTTGAGAAAATCCCTGCAGAGAAAAGAGAAGAAATATAAAGAGTATGAAATTCTTCATGATAGTAGGTAATTTTACGCCCTTCAGAAATTATCAAAACTTTTATCAGGACCTATTCTGAAAAAATAAAGTGACTGCCTGAAAATGCCAATTATCGACCTGTATACTTTCGAACCCTTCCAGAAAGTGAAAAATTCAGTAGCACGAAAATTGCCAATTTAGAGGCCTCTCTTTAAATTCAAATTTTATTCAAACAACCATTTATAAATGTCGTTTCCGTTGGCATACAGCACAAGCGCGAAAATAATAACGAAGCCAATTAACTGAGCGACTTCCATAAATTTATCATTTGGTGTTCTTCCTGTGACCATCTCATAAAGCAAGAATACCACGTGCCCACCGTCTAAAGCCGGAATCGGCAAAATATTCATAAATGCCAGAATTATAGAAATAAAAGCGGTTGTATGCCAGAAACCGGCCCAGTTCCAGGTATCTGGAAACAAGCCACCAATAGCACCAAAACCACCAAGTTGGGAAGCTCCTTTCTTGGTGAAAATATATTCAAATTGGGCAACATAATCGTGCAATGTCCAGTAACCGTATTTAAAACCTTCCGTAATACTTTCGGCAAAGCCATATTCACGCTTCTCGAAGTCGAAGCCGCGAACAGCCGCTACGCCTATTAATCCCTCCTCATCTGGAGTAATCTTAGTACCATTAATTTCACCAGCACGCTCGTAAACCACTTCTATTTCTTTGTTGGGATTTCCTTTGGTAACAGGACTTACTTCGTGCCAATAGCCTATTTCCTGACTGTTCAACGAAATTATGCTGTCGCCTTTCTGAAGCCCGGCCAACGCCGCTGCCCTATCTGCCACCACTGTATCCAACACCGGCGACTGTATAGGCACAAAAGGCTGCATTATTCCTTCTTCCCACATTTGTGCACCAACCGTTTCCGGTATAGAAATAGTTTCCTGACTTCCATCCTGGTGTAGAACGGTGATGGAATTCACATCCCGCATAAAGAGGTGGCGGTTAATATCGAGGCTATTTTCAAAACTTGTTCCGTTTACCTCCAAAATTCTGTCTCCATCTTGAAAACCGTACTCCTTAAATTCGTCTACTACTGCAAAACCATCAGGCATTTGCTCGGCACCCACATAGCGGGTTCCCCAAACAAAAAGGATCATCATAAAGATGACAAAGCCCAGTACCAGGTTTACGGTTACCCCTCCCAGCATGATAATTAAACGCTGCCACGCAGGTTTACTACGGAATTCCCAGGGCTGTGGCGGCTGTGCCATCTGCTCCTTATCCATACTCTCGTCTACCATCCCGGAAATCTTCACGTAACCACCAAGGGGCAGCCACCCGATTCCGTAGACAGTATCGCCTATTTTCTTCTTGAAAAGCGCAAATTTTACATCAAAAAACAGGAAAAATTTCTCTACTCTTGTTTTAAATATCTTCGCGGGGATGTAATGCCCGAATTCGTGTAATACAATAAGCAATGATAAACTTAGTAAAAGTTGTATTGCTTTAACTGCAAATGGATCCATTCTCTAAACTTCAAAATTTAATCGCACAAAAGTAACTTTTTAAAAACTACTAGAAAAGTATTAATCTACCACTGTTTGCAAATATGAAATTTTAGGCTTCAAATTGCGACTATTTGATTCCCAGCAGTTAATTTTGCATCAAAATTGTATTCATGCTAAAGTTTTTTAAGCGCTACAAAACCTTTGCCATTGTTTTTTCGATTCTTTCAGCAATAATGCTTTTCAGTATTTATTCGCTGCTGAAACCTGAAAAAACTTTGCCCGTTTATCAGCCCGATATGGTGAATGCAGAATTAGTGGATACTACGGTTCAGTACATTAGAAAATACCACAAAATTGCAGATTTTGAACTTGTGAACCAAAACGGGGATACGATCACGCAGGATTTCTATAAAGATAAAATTTACGTAGCCGACTTCTTCTTTACCACCTGCCTTACCATTTGCCCGGTAATGACAGATCATATGCTGAAAATTCAGGAAAAGATTAAGAATGATCCTGAAGTTTTTCTGCTCTCGCACACAGTTTTCCCAAGAACCGACAGCGTCCCGGTGCTAAAGAAATATGCGGAAGAAAAAGGCGTAATAGATGATAAATGGAATTTGGTAACAGGTGATAAAAAACAGATTTATGACCTAGCAAGAAAATCTTACCTCGCAACAAAGAGCACAGGAGATGGCGGGAAATACGACATGATCCATACCGAAAATTTTGTGCTAGTAGATAAAAACCAACAGATACGCGGTTTCTATGACGGGACAAATCCTGAAGCTATTGAAAATTTAATGGCCGATATAGATTTTTTAAAGAACAAACAACAGGAATAGCAGTTTTTAAGCTTCAGGCTTTTCTAGTAGGGTTATTTCCCTTACTTTTGCCTTGTTTAAAATCAATCTAAATAAACATTGAAAGTTACGGTAGCACATCTCAGGCGAGGACAACGGGGAATTATAAAAGAATTCTCTGCAGATGCAGTCCCTCTTAAGCTTCTGGAAATGGGTTGCCTGCCTGGGAACGAAGTAGAGCTGGTGCAGATTGCGCCTTTTAGAGATCCCCTGTACCTCAATGTTAACGGAAGCCATCTTGCCATTAGAAAAGAAACCGCTTTGCAGATTGAAATCGAATTAATCGACTAGCATGGGCAAACAAATTAATGTCGCCTTAATAGGAAATCCCAATACCGGGAAGACTTCTGTTTTTAACCAGCTTACGGGGTTAAACCAAAAGGTTGGGAATTACCCCGGGATTACGGTAGAAAAAAAGGAAGGAATCTGCAAATTGCCCCGCGGCTTAAAAGCTCACATTCTTGACCTACCGGGAACTTACAGTCTTAACGCTTCTTCCCTGGATGAAAATGTGGTTATTGAGCTATTGCTTAATAAAAACGACAAAGATTATCCAGATGTCGCTGTGGTGGTAAGTGATGTTGAAAACCTTAAACGCAACCTCCTTCTATTTACCCAAATTAAAGAGCTTGGCATACCTACCATACTGGCCGTTAACATGGCAGACCGTATGGAACGCAAGGGTATTTCTCTTGATATTGAAATACTTGAAGAGCGCCTAAAGACCAAAGTAGCCCTTGTGAGCGCAAGAAAGAATCAAGGAATCGATGAGCTTAAGGAAATGATTATTAACTATAAACAGATCCCTACAGAACCTTGTCTTGATGCTTCAATAATTGATCCCGAATATTTTGAAAGACTTAGGAAAGCTTTTCCTAATCAATCTGTTTATAAGCTATGGCTGGTAATTACACAGGATGTAAACTTTGGAAATGTTAACCGCCAGGAACTACATAAATCCTCCGATTTTAACACAAAGTCGGAAAGTGATTTAAAGCGTCTTCAGCAAAAGGAGACGGTGTTAAGGTATCAATTTATAAACGGAACTCTCAAGCAGGCATTGACTGTAGATTTAAATGCCGCGACAGACATAAGAGCAAAGCTGGACAGGGTGCTTACCCATAAAGTTTGGGGATATGTGGTTTTCTTCTCTATTTTACTATTAATATTCCAAGCCATTTACGACTGGTCCGTTTATCCCATGGACCTCATCGATGAAGCTTTTGCCTCGCTTAGCGAATTGGTAAACAATACCTTTCCTCCAGGAGTTTTTACAGATTTACTGGCAGAAGGAATAATTCCCGGTCTGGGAGGGATAATAATTTTTATTCCGCAAATCGCCTTCCTGTTCCTGTTCATCAGTATTCTGGAAGAAACCGGGTATATGAGCCGGGTGGTTTTTTTAATGGACAGGATTATGCGAAAATTTGGTTTAAGCGGCAAAAGTGTTGTTCCGCTGGTTTCGGGTACTGCCTGTGCAATCCCGGCAGTTATGGCAACCCGTAATATTGAAAACTGGAAAGAACGTTTAATTACCATTTTAGTAGTTCCTTTTACAACCTGTTCTGCAAGGCTTCCGGTCTATCTTATCATAATAGCACTGGTAATTCCCGACAAAACAATATGGGGATTTAACTACCAGGGCCTTACCTTAATGCTGCTTTATCTTATAGGTTTTGGAACGGCTATTCTTTCGGCATGGATCTTAAACAACATATTAAACATTAAGAGCAGGACCTATTTTGTTATTGAAATGCCGAATTACAAGGTGCCGATGATAAAAAATATTGCTATTAATGTTGTTGAAAAAACAAAATCTTTTGTGCTGGGAGCCGGTAAGATCATTCTCGCAATTTCAATAATCCTTTGGGTCCTGGCCAGCTTTGGACCTGGTGAGGATTTTCAGAATGCTGAAGAAATAGTAGCCTCGAGGTATGATTCTGAACAAAATATCTCTTCGGAAGAATTTCAGGAGGATGTTGCCTCCTATAAATTAAGACATTCCTATATCGGAATAATGGGTCGCGCAATAGAACCGGCGGTGACCCCTCTTGGATATGACTGGAAGATAGGCATAGCCATAATTAGTTCTTTTGCTGCAAGAGAAGTTTTTGTAGGTACACTGGCCACTATTTACAGTGTGGGGAGCGACGAAGAAGAAACAATAATAAATCGAATGGCAGCAGAAACCAATCCCGTACTTGGAGGACCGTTATTTACCTTCGCCAGCGGGATAAGCCTGTTACTTTTCTATGCTTTTGCCATGCAGTGTATGAGTACACTCGCAATTGTGAAAAGAGAAACCAATACCTGGAAATGGCCTATATTGCAACTGGTTCTTATGAGCGCCTTTGCATATATTGTTGCTTTGGCTGCTTTTCAACTTTTAAAATAATTTGTAAGAAAACTGTAAAAAAACGACTCAGTTATTATGGAATTACTACAACATATTTTAGTTTTCATCACCTTTGCGATTGCAGTGGGATATATGGTTAGTAAATTTATTTGGAAGCCGGCTTTTTTAACCCGTAGAAAAAGCGAAAAGGAGAAAGCCTGCGGAGTTTCAGGTTGCGGCTGTAGTTAATTACGCTACTACTTCGGTTTTCTGGAAATTTCAAAATAAGTTTTTAATTTAATGTCCTTCAGGAGGAGGTCTGAAATTCAAAATTTCACATCTATTTCCTGAAAATAATCGTGCTGAGTGCGAAAAATTCTTCTGCAAGAACTCTTTTGCCGTGATATTTCATTTAATCGTATTCAGAAATTGCATTTATCGCCTCTGTAAGTCAGAGTTATTCTAATAATCAGCAAAATTATTGCCTGCAGAACGTGGAAAAATCTCTGAACCAGCATTAAAAGATGATGCCTCTAAAATGGCAATTATCGACCTGCAAATTGCACCATCCTTCACAGGAATGACTTCAGTTTAAATTTTGAGAAAAAGATTGGTGTGGATTTACGCTAAACCAACGTCCAGCGTCATCATTACCATAAAGCCACCTATAAAACCCATAGTAGAAATATCGGTATAATTTCCCTGTTGTGCCTCTGGCACTACTTCTTCCACAACCACAAAAATCATTGCTCCTGCCGCAAAACACAGCGCATAAGGCAAAATAGGCTCGAAAGTAAGAACCGCCCATGCTCCTAAAACAGCCGCCACAGGTTCCACAATTGCCGAAAGTTGTCCGAAGTTAAAACTTTTCCATCTGCTTAAGCCCTGTCCTCTCAACGGCATCGCTACTGCAAAACCTTCAGGAAAATTTTGAAGTCCGATTCCGATAGCCAGCGCAACAGCTCCGCCAATACTTGCACCCGGAAGTCCCGCAGCGGCACCACCAAACAAGACTCCCACCGCCAGACCTTCAGGAATGTTATGGAGCGTAATTGCCAGAGTTAAAAGAACAGATTTATGCCATTTGGTCTTCACCCCTTCCTTTTCATCCATTTTAAAATTCACATGCAGGTGCGGCAGTACTTTATCAAGTCCAAAAATAAACAAGGCACCCAGTCCGAAACCTACAACTGCAGGGACGACTTTGGCAAAACCTTCGCCAGGGCTCATTTCTATCCCGGGAGCAAGAAGGCTCCAGAAACTCGCTGCAACCATTACTCCGCCGGTAAATCCCAGCATCCCATCAAAGATTTTTCTATTCATTTTCTTAAAAAGAAAAACAAGGGAGGCGCCCAAAGCAGTAAGTCCCCATGTAAATAATGTCGCCAAAAAAGCCGCCAATACAGGATCCAATTGCCCGAAGTAGGTAATTATTTGTTCCATTCTAATGTGTTTTTATATAAAGGTTATTAGAGACAACCTGGGAAATTCGCAGTTCATTATTTTCGATGGAAATGAGCATAGATCCATCAAAAGTTTCCTTTTCCAAAACTCTTATTTCTTTTCCCAGGGCAATGTTATTTTTATCGAGAAAGCGCAAAAAATCTACTGAAGAGTCTTTTACACCCACACACATTCCTGTTTTACTTTTTTCCAGTTCTGCGAGCAGTATTTTATTAGATACCGCAAAGTTTCCCTGGGCATCGGGAATAGGGTCGCCGTGGGGATCACGTTTTGGAAAGCCTAAGAATCTATCAAGCTGACTGATAAGTTTTTCAGATTTTATATGCTCCAGCTGTTCTGCTATTTCATGTACCTCGTCCCATTGAAAATCCAGTTTTTCCACCAGAAAATACTCCCATAAGCGATGTTTCCTGATCACTTCTATAGCGGTCTCTCTCCCTAATTCACTTAATTTCACACCCTGATATTTGCGATAATTGACCAGTTTCTTTCCTGAAAGTTTTTTGATCATATCTGTCACAGAAGACGCTTTTGTTTCCATCTCTTCTGCCAGGGCATTTGTACTTACTCCTGTCTTGTAAGAACGCTCCAGGTGGAAAATAGCTTTTAAATAATTTTCTTCAGAAAGGCTAAACATAATGAATATTTACGTCTTCCAAAATTACATTTTTAAATCTTTAAATCCTATTTTTAGACTTGTCTAAAAATTAAATGTACATTTGTCAAAATTATAGAAATGAAAACACTAACGGCCATAGTTTTATTAATTACTGTCAGCACATGGGCGCAGGAAGGTCGCTTTCAGGGAAAAGTGGTACACGACGAACTGCCGGTATCATTTGCCACTGTTTACATAGAAAGTCTCGACAGGGGTACCACCGCAAATGAAAATGGAGATTTTGTGTTCAAAAATGTTCCGGTAGGAAAACATCAGGTGAAAGTTTCATCCATTGGGTACGAAAGCCTAAAACAGCAAATTGTTGTAAATGCTAACAGAACCACCACCCGAAAGTTCGAACTTCAGGTAAGTCAGTCACAGTTAAATGAAGTTACAATTGTCGATACCCATACCGGACTCACACGTAGAACTCCGTATAATATCTCCAGTATAAATATGCAGGGGATTGAAAGCAAGGGTAATCCCAATGGGATGATGGGTAGTTTGCGGGAAGTACCCGGTGTTTATGGTGCTGAATTTGGGCAGGGTATTGTAAAGCCTTTTATCCGCGGACTGGGATTTTCACGTGTGGTCACGATTTACCAGGGAAATAAAATGGAAAACCACCAGTGGGGCGCAGACCATGGCCTTGGTATTAATGATTTAGGTATAAAACGGGTAGAGGTAATAAAAGGACCAGCTTCAGTATTATATGGTTCGGGAGCACTGGGAGGTGTTATATTAACACGTGATGACGAATTCTACAAAGAATCGAATAAAATTTCGGGCCATATGGGAACTACTTTTAACAGTGTCTCCAATGGAATAAGAACTTACGGTTCCCTGGGAAAAATGTTTACCAATGGCATTTTTTTCGCCACAGATCTGGCTTACGAGAACCATGCCGACTACAAGAACGGTAACAACAGAGTTATCGGAAATAGCAGGTTTAATACCAAAACACTACGCATCCATTCCGGAATTGAAAAGGAAAACTTTCAAAACAAATTATCACTTTCATATAATGATCAAGACCTGGGGATTATCCTGGATGAAGAAATGCAAAATAGCCATAGTTTAGCTACAACCAGAAATGACAGGCAAATGCAATTGCCTTTTCAAAAAGTAGAAGACTATCTGCTTTCCTACAACCAGACTACACAGCATTCAAATTTGGAGACTTCCCTGCACCTCTCCCACCACTCTAATAATCGTAAGGAAATTGAACAAGAATTCAACCTGATAGATCTGGGATTACAACAAAATCATACATTTCTGAATGCACGGGTAAGCTTAACTGGCGGAAAGATAGAGCACAATTTTGGAATGCAGGGTAGTTTTGTAAAAACTCAAAACATCAAAGAATCCCAGGAATTTTTGATTCCCGATGCCAATGTTTTTGAAAGTGGCCTGTACTATCTCGCAAGCATGGATATGAATTCCTGGTACTTCCAGGGAGCACTGCGCTACGACTACCGGAAAGTAACTGCAGATGCAGGTTCTGCTGAATTAATTGAGGATGATTTCATTTTACCGGGAAATCCTGAAAACCGAAAATTGACCAGAATTTTTAATGGATTTACAGGATCCATTGGCGCCACCAAAAGCTTCGACCAAAAGAATCAGTTAAAACTGAATTTCTCTACCGGGTTTCGGGCACCAGATCTTGCCGAATTGTTTTCCAATGGTCCGCATCCGGGCACCAGTCGGTTCGAAAAAGGTGACGATCAATTTGGCAGAGAACAAAGCTTACAAGCTGATGTAAATTATACCTACCGGAATAAAAGATTTGAAGGTGCTTTTTCAGCTTTTGGAAGTAAAGTGAACAATTACATTTATTTTACAGCAACTACAGAAACTCTTCCGGAAGAAAACCTTGAAGTATGGTCTTACCTGCAAACAAATGCGCTTTTGTACGGAGCTGAATTCAACCTGAATCACAGCTGGTTGGATAACCAAAGGCTGATATCAAAATTTTCCGGGGCATTTGTGCGGGCTCAAGACCTGGAAAACAACCGGAACCTGAGCTTTATCCCTCCGGACAACTTCAACCTGGAGTTCGGCTACTTCGGACTAAAAGATAAAACGCTTTATGCCTTTACAAAATTCCGGTTGATCAGAGATCAGGACAGGGCCGGGTTAAACGAAGAAACTACAGCCGGTTATACCCTGCTGAACCTGGGCTTAAGTAAAAAATTATATTTTGAAAATCATCAGCTGGAAACAGGTATAACTGCTTACAACGCCTTAAATGAAAATTATGTGGATCACATGTCAATTCTCAGGGTATTTAACGTGAGCAGCCCCGGACGAAATATAATGGTGAACCTCAAATATACTTTCTAGGTTACATTCCCCGCTCCTTCTGGATTTGCTCGTAAGCTTCCTGTACTTTTTGGAATTTTTCCTGAGCTCCTTTACGATAAGCTTCGTCCATGTGGCCAAGCTTATCTGGGTGGTATTTTTTGGCCATGGTTCTGAAGGCTTTTTTTACTTCAGCATCTGTAGCAGATTTATCAATTTCAAGGATTTTATAGGCACTTTCAGCGGTCTTCTTAAAGAACATCGCTTTAATACTTTCAAAATCCATTCTGCTTATTCGCAGATATCCGGCTATTTCCTGAATGATCCTCGTTTCTGCTTCACTTACAGTACCATCTGCCTGTGCTATTCCGAAGAGAAAGTGAGTAATCTGAAGACGAGTTGGATATTTTGTGCGATGCGCAAGGTATTGCCCGATGCGGGAAGAGGATAACTCCCTGCTTTTTATAACTTCATTAAAAGTTCTGAAAGTGGCGTTGGCCCGCTCCTTACCATAGGAACTCACAAAATAGGAGCGAACATAATCAAGTTCCCTTTGCGAGACTTGTCCATCGGCCTTTATCACCAGCGCACATAATGAAAGCAGGTTAAGTTCAAAATCGCCCGGGGATACCGTCTTTTTTTTCTGCTCACCAAACACACCTTCCATTAATCCGCCGCTGGAACGGATGTAATTATCCAGAACAGATCCTATAATAAAACCCAGAATCGCACCTGCAAACCTAAAATACATGAAGCCCAGCAGGGCCGCAAACCATTTAATCATGAGGCATTTCTTTTAAAAGTGCAAAGATACTATTTTATGGAAGTATAGAGCCGGGGCGCCATCTATAAAAAGTAATGCCGGAATAAATTCAAACTATTCATCAATAGGAATTTGAGATATGCTCACGTGAACAATATTTGGTATCTTTGTTATTCATAATTAGTTTAATATAAAATAGCAATATATGTATCCAGCAGATTTAGTAAAACCAATGCGAGAAGACCTCACTAATATAGGTTTTGAAGAATTGCATACTGTAGAAGAAGTTGATGCCGCAATGAAAAAAGAAGGAACTACTCTAATGGTAGTAAATTCGGTATGTGGTTGTGCTGCAGCTAATGCGCGTCCGGGGGCAAGAATGTCTTTACAAAACGCAAAAAAACCAGACAATTTATATACTGTATTTGCAGGTGTAGATAAAGAAGCTACAGACAGAGCCCGTAGTTATATGGTTCCTTTTCCTCCTTCTTCGCCATCTATGGCGCTTTATAAAGACGGGGAATTGGTTCACATGTTGGAACGCCACCACATTGAGGGACGTCCTGCAGAAATGATCGCAGAAAATCTTACAGGAGCTTATAACGAGTTCTGTTAAAAGATAAATTTTTTTGAAGAATAAAGCTGTTTGGAGTAAATACCGAACAGCTTTTTTTATTTTTTCAGAAGTCTGACATGTGAAGTACAATTGAAAACTATGGGCCATACCGCCTGCTATTGGTTGAACGGAGAACTGCATGAACTGGAAGATAATGCCCGGGCCATCGGAATTTTAATTGATGGCGAAGAAATTTATATTTCGGGAGCAACCGGTTATGAACCATATAATTACAAGTCTTGCTACTGGAAAAATGGCTTTCGTTATACTTACTATGAGCAGTTAGTACAAAAATGTTAGATAAATACCACAGAAGATTAATCTCTACTTGCCCTGTGTAGGTTTAAAAACATATTTTTGTTTATTTAAATAATCTGATGAAAAAAATACTTTCTTACCCGCTTTCGGTAATAAGCTATATTTTCTTTTTTATAACTCTTGCAGTCTTTCATATCATCCAATGGATTTCTTTGAAATTGGGAGGATATTATGCCCACAAGAAGAGTGTAGACATTTTTAATTTCTTTTTGATGCGGTGCCTGGATATTTTAGGTGCGCGTTTTAGCTTTGAGAATTCCCATAATATTCCGGTGGAAAAACCCTGCATTTTTGTGGCGAACCACCAGGGGATGTACGATATCCCTCTTATCATTTGGTATTTAAGGGATCATCATCCAAAATTTGTAAGTAAAAAGGAATTAGGAAAAGGAATTCCAGGTATTTCCTTTAATTTAAGGCACGGCGGCTCTGTACTTATAGATCGTAAGAATCCCCGGGAATCTTTGCTGAAAATGAGCAAATTTGCTGACTATCTTAAAGAAACTAACCGTTCTGCTGTTATATTCCCTGAAGGCACCCGTAGCCGTACCGGCCAACCAAAAAGATTTGCTGTAAGAGGGCTGCAGATACTGCTGAAGAAGATGCCGGATGCTCTGGTAGTGCCGCTTACTATTAATAATTCCTGGAAATTATTTCAGTATGGAAATTTTCCGTTAGGCCTCGGAGTTCATTTCAAATTGAAAGTACATGAACCCATTCCAGTATCTTCCGACGATCCGGACAGCCTGATTGCGCTGGTGGAGCGAACAATTATTTCAGATATTAAATAAGATTATTTTACTAATTCACTAAACCTCACAGGTTTTAAAAACCTCTGAGGTGATAAACATATATTAATGACCGAACAAGAAAACGGAATTATAGAAAACACCATCGTATTTGTAAAAGAGACTTTAAAAGGTGCCGAAGGTGGCCACGACTGGTTTCACATTCAAAGGGTTTTTAATAATGCCAAACTTATTGCTGAAGGGGAAGATGCCAATGATCTTGTTATCGCTCTGGGCGCGCTTCTACATGATATTGCTGACTCTAAATTTCACAATGGCGATGAAACTGTTGGGCCTAAGGTTGCCGAAGAATTTCTGAAATCCCAAAAAGTCTCTCCGGAAGTCATCCATCACGTGATTAAGATTATCGAAAATATCTCTTTTAAAGGCGGAAATGTAACCACGGACTTTAGTTCTATAGAGCTGGATATTGTTCAGGACGCAGACCGGCTGGATGCACTGGGAGCTATTGGAATTGCCCGGACTTTCAATTACGGCGGATTTAAAGGCAGAGGTCTGTATGATCCCGAAATTGTACCGAACCTCAACATGACCAAAGAAGAATACAAAGCTTCGAATGCACCTACCATTAATCATTTCTACGAAAAACTGCTTTTACTGAAGGATAGGATGAACACAGAAACCGGCCGTAAAATTGCTACGGAAAGACATCAGTTTATGGAGCTTTTCCTCGATCAATTCTATAAAGAGTGGAATGGTGAGGCATGAAAATTGCCATTTTTCGGCCTTCATTAATTTTTGTGATTAAACTCGCTTTGTACTTGCTGGTCCGGTGCCCCCAGTTATTTTTCAGCCTGGCAATCGGGACAAAAATAGGTGCTTCTGCCGGAAACTTTTATCATTTCTACCTTGCCCTTACAATCCGGACAATCTGCTCCTTCTTTTCGGTGCCTTGTGAGGTAACTTTCAGGTAATTTCGAATCTCCCGTCTTGCTTTTAATCACTCTTTTCAGGATTTTTCCCATTTTTTCGAACAGACACTTAATCTCTTTATCCGAAAGCTTTGCCGTACTTGTTTTCGGATGAATTTTACACTGAAACAAAATTTCATCTGCATATAAATTGCCAATTCCGGCAATAACATGTTGATCTGTTAGTGCACTTTTTATACTTCCTGTTTTATCCTGAAGCAGTTCCATGAATTCCTCTTCTTCTATATCCAGCGCATGATTTCCTAATGAATGTTTCTTCTGAAAATCTTCTATTCCTTCAGCTAAATAGATTTTTCCGAATTTACGCGGACAAACAAAAGACAATCGGGAATTATCTTCAAAAAAGAGCGTAAGCTGGGAATGCTTTGGAACCTCATCATGCTGATAAAATTCCATTTTTCCGGACATGCCAAAATGAAGCACCAACTCTTTTCCTGAAGTTATCTTTAAAAACAAATATTTCCCCAATTGCTGGGTTGCGGAGATTTTTTTGTTCAAAACAGCATTCTCAAAATCCTTTTGGGGAGACTGGAATAACTTCTTTGCACCAAAATCCATCTTCACAACTTTCTTATGGAGCGCAGTCGCATCTACATACTTCTTTTGATAAGCGACTTCAGGTAATTCGGGCATAATTCTTTCAATTTCAGCTTAAGTTATTAAAAATTTTCAGTCTTTGTAGAAGATAGAAAGGAAACTAAAAAAGCTTTAACTGCCCGTCCTTAAACTGCTCATGCAGATCTAGGTTTAAGGGAGTTCGACTTCGATCTCCTAAATGCTTCTTCCTGGCAATCCTGAACTGCTGTTCTACCTGTTCAGCAAATTTTCCTTCGCCTTTCATACGGGTTCCAAACCGGCTGTCATTTAAACTCCCGCCATGGATATTCTCAATCTGATGCAATACCTTCTCTGCCCTGTCTGGAAGTGCTTTCTTAATCCAATCGGTAAATATTTGTCCAATCGATCCATTAAGACGAACAATGGTATAACCCACACTTCCTGCTCCCCTTTCAGCAACCTCCTTTACCAAAGGCATAATTTCATGGCTGTTAATTGCCGGAATTATTGGCGCCATCATTACGCTGACCGGAATATTCGCCACAGATAGTTTCTCCACCGTTTCCAGCCGCTTTTTAATACTCGCAGTACGCGGCTCAAGAATCCTGCGGGTTTCTTCATGTAAAGAGGTTATCGAAAGATTCACATGAACCAGATTATCTGCAGCAAGTTCTTTAAGAATATCAATATCCCTTTGCACGAGTGCATTCTTGGTAATTATTCCCACAGGATGCCGGTATTTTAAAAATGTCTGGAGTAATTGGCGGGTGATTTTCAGCTTCTTTTCAATAGGCTGATAACAATCGGTATTACCCGAAAGTACAATTGTTTCTGCCTGCCAGCTTTTGCTGCTTAATTTCTTTTCCAGCAATTCTACGGCATTCCGTTTTACCAGGATTTTCTGCTCAAAATCAAGTCCGGCGCTGTACCCCCAGTATTCGTGAGAATTCCGGGCATAACAGTAAATGCAGCCGTGTTCACATCCTTGGTAAGGGTTTAAAGAAAAGCCCATCCCAACATCGGGACTGTTAACTTTATTTACTATAGTTTTAGGAAAGGTATCAATTAATGTGGTTTTAGAAGCATGAGCCTCGTCCCCTTCTACCGCACAATAATTGAGGAAATCATCCCTTGTCTCATGGCTGTAAGCATCAAATTTGTTGTGAACATTTAACTGTGCCCCTCTTCCTTTTATAATTTCTCCTTCTGCCATACAACAAAAATAGGGAATAAATCCATACTTTTGGAATTATTTCCTATTTAATAAATGTCCTCAAATTTTATTTTCCTGGAAAATCAGCTTTACGTTTATTGAGAAAGGCAGAAGTTCCTTCTTCAAAATCTTCGGTTCCAAAACTTATCCCGAATTCTTCAATTTCTACCTCAAACCCATTAACCTCAGGCTCATAATAGGCATTTATCGCCCTTATTGCAGCACTTATAGCCACTGAAGAATTATTCAGGATTTTTGCCGCCATATTCTCAGCAAATTCAATTAATTCCTTCTGCGTAGTAACGTGGTTTACCAAATTGTACCGAAGCGCCTGATTAGCATCGATCATTCCTGCAGTCATAATCATTTCCATCGCACGGCCTTTTCCTACCAGCTGCGGCAAACGCTGAGTGCCACCGTAGCCCGGAATTAACCCCAAGGAAACTTCGGGAAGACCCATTTTGGCGTTGTCACTGGCGATTCTAAAGTGTGCAGCCATGGCAAGTTCTAGCCCTCCACCTAATGCAAATCCATTTATAGCAGCGATCACAGGCTTTGGAAAATTGGATACAAAATCAAAAAGCTTGGCCTGACCTTCTGCGGCCAACTTTTTTCCCTCTTCAGGAGAGAAATCTGAAAATTCGCTGATGTCTGCACCAGCGACAAAAGCCTTCTCCCCGCTTCCGGTTAAAATGATTACTTTTGTCTCTTCATCTTCCTTGGCATCTGCAAAGGCTTCATGAAGTTCTTCAATAGTTTCTTTATTTAAGGCATTTAATTTTGAAGGCCTGTTGATGGTCACATATAAAATGTTTCCATCTATTTCTACAATAAGGTTTTTATAATCCATTCTAGCTCGTTTTTTTCGGTTGTTCCTGATAATTTCCTTGTATACTTCCGTTCCATTTGGGAAATCTTACCTTAAAGATAGTGCCTTTATCGGGATTGGAAATAAATCTTATTGTCCCATTATAGGTTTCAACAATATTTTTAACCATTGCCAACCCAAGTCCCATTCCGCTGGATTTAGTAGTAAATTTTGGCTCAAAGATCTTTTCTTTATTTTCCTCAGGGATTCCGGAGCCATTATCACAGATAGAAATACAAACATTTTCTTCCTCCTCTTCTACGCTTACCACGATTTTTGGATTTTCCTGATCCTGTAAGGCCTGAACCGCATTCTTAACAAGATTGGTAATTACCCGGATAAGTTGAGTCCTGTCAAATTTTGCGAGCATTTCTTCTTTTTCTGAAGAAAAGACGATATAATTCTCATTGAAAATATCCAGGGCAAGTTTCACAATTTTCGGAACATTGAGCGTCTCGTTTTGCTGCGCCGGCATCTTGGCAAAATTTGAAAAAGCAGAAGCAATTGAACTCATCGTATCAATCTGATTAATTAACGTATCGCTGTATTCTTTTACCTTTTGCTCTATGTCGGGATCATCTTTATCGAATTGCCTCTCAAAACTTTGCACACTAAGGCGCATTGGAGTTAAGGGGTTTTTTATTTCGTGTGCCACCTGTTTAGCCATTTCCCTCCATGCCTGTTCCCTTTCTCCCGTAGCCAGTTTTACAGCACTTTCTTCCAATTCATCAATCATACTATTATATGCCGAAACCAATGCAAATATCTCTTCTGTGGCATTATTTAGTTCAATCTTCTGGTTCTTTTTGTCCAGCCTCGTCTGATTAATTTTTTCAGAAATAATCTTTAAAGATTTAGTGATATAGCGTGAAAGGAAATAGGACATGATAATTGCCAAAATGAGCATAAAGAGATAAATCTCGCCCATACGCATCAGAAAATTATTAAGGTCACGGTTTAAAACGCTATCATCCTGAAGATATGGTAAGTATAAAATCGCCAGTGGTTTAAATTTGTGATCGGTAACATAACTATAAGAAGACCTGTATTTCCTGCCATTTACTTCTGTCTTTCTAAGGTATCTTCTCCTGCTTGAAGAATTTAATTTATCAATTATCTGCGGATCAATTCGATTCTCTGTAGTGTCCCGAAAAGCGTATCCGCTGGATTTTACCAGTAATCTACCTTCAAGATCATAAATGTTAATAGGCATTTCGTGTACCTGCGCCATTTCATAAATCTTATTGCGCTCTTTAAAAATAAGTGCAATATTTTCGGTGTTAACGTAATAGGTCGTATTGGCTAATACAAATTTTAGGTTTTCCTTTATAGCCTGCTCCTTTCGTTCCAGGCGTTCTCTGTGATAAGCTTCAGCTTCCTGTTTGTATTGATAAACGGTAACTCCGGCAATAAGAATGGAAGCACCCAACACCAGCAAAATCATGGAAATAAAAATTCGCGTACGTAAGGAAAGTTTTAAAAGCCTCATAGAAAAATTTCTTACTGCGGATTAAATCAATTATCGCACCAGTCTAGGCATTTGGATTCCCCGACCTGATTTTTTTGTATAGTTTTATTCCCAGCATAAGCATAATTGCCAAGACAAAAATACCCAGTACACCGTAAATCCAGTTGATCGCATCCCGGACTATTACCAGAAAAATTACGGCAAAAAGTACGAGCGTAGAACCTTCGTTCCATATCCTCATTTGAGTAGAAGTCCATTTAATTACGTCCTCCTGCATTTCTTTGAAAATTAAATGACTTTTGAAATGGTAGCCGAAAAGCAGCACCACAAATCCCAGCTTTACCAGCATCCAGTCCTGCTGAAGCCAGGAGGGAATTAGAAAAAGCAGCCAGATAGCAAAGATAGTTGTAAGTATTGCTGAAGGCCAGGTAATAATATACCACAACCTTTTGGTCATTAACTTTAACTGGTCTGTAAGTATTGTTTTTTCCGGTTCAGATTTTTGTGCAGCTTCAATATGGTACACAAATAATCTCGGAATATAAAAAAGCCCGGCGAACCAGGTGATCACAAATATAAGATGAAGTGATTTTATGTAATTATAATATTCAATCACTGGTTATGGTTTTTTTGTGGGATTTTTTCGTGTGTTGAAAACAGAGTGGTAATGATTTCATTCTCTTTAATCTTATATTACAAATATAACTATTAAAAGCGCTCTAGTGAAACAGCTTCTAAGCGGTCTCTGTTCTCAAGCTTTTTCTTATTTCCCGGTTTAAAAAATATCCAGTTACCAAAGTTGCAAGGACATCGGCTATTGGAAAAGAAATCCACACCCCAATTTCCCCGTAGAACCTCGGTAAAATTAGTACCAGCGGAATAAAGAAAAAGCCCTGCCGGGAAAGTGTAAGTAAAAAAGCAGGTACAGCCTTACCTACCGCCTGGAAATATGCCGCACCTATTAGCTGAAGTGCAATTATAGGTGTTGCCGCAAAAACCCAACGCATGGCATCTGGAGTTTCTGCTATTATAGTAGCGTTATCTGTAAATATCTCCACAATTTCTTCAGCGAAAATCATAATTCCCGTAAAGACCAGTAAACCCAGAACAACAGCATAAAGAATTGCTGTATTAATACTTTTCCGGACACGGGCATATTTCTTTGCACCATAATTAAATCCGGCAATGGGCAGGAAACCCTGCGTCACCCCAAGTACAGGGAAAAGTGCAAGCATCAGCATTCGTCCGATAATGGCATAAACAGTAACAGAATCTTCACCGCCAAGGTCGAATAAAATATTATTCATTAGTAAATACGTGATGCTCACCACTGCCTGCCTGGCGAGGGTAACAAAACCAAGGGAGGAAATCTCTTTTAAAATTGGCCAATCGAAGCCAAAATGCGGCCAGTTAATCTTTAATTCCGAATTCTTCGAGAGAAAAAACCAGGCAACATAACCAAGACAGAACAAATAAGAAGCTGTAGTAGCCCAGGCGGCTCCCAGCATTCCCATATCCAGTCTATAGATTAAAATGTAATCCAGAATAAGATTTCCTACCGAAGGAATAATCATTGCCGCCATTGCAAATTTAGGTTTCCCTTCTGCCCTTATCACAGCATTCCCCATCATGCAGAGTGCAAGGAATGGCACTCCATAAAGCACTACCCGATAATAAACCTTTGCCGGCTCAAAAATTTCCCCTTTTCCTCCAAAAGCAGGAATAAGTTCATTTATATATACCAGCCCAACAACCACCATCGTGATGGTAAGGAGGAGCGTGAGTGTAATTTGATTACCGAAGGTTTTAAGAGCCTTTTCCTGCTGCTCTGCTCCAAGGGCCCTGGATATAATTGAAGAGCCACCTATTCCAATGGACATACCAAGGGCAGCTATAAAAAACGAAACCGGTAAAACGACATTTATAGCGGCAATGGCTATAGGGCCTATCCAGTTCCCAACAAAAATTGTATCTATAAGAATATTAAGCGACATTACCAGAATTCCCACCGAAGCCGGTGCGGCCTGCTGAATCAATAATTTACTGATTGGCCGGTTTCCCAGTGCTGCCGAATCTATCTTTGCCATTATGCTTCCACAGGCTTTTGATGAGCCCATTCATCAATCCACCTGCCAAGAACATTTACCCAGTCCTTACGATCATTTAAACATGGCACAACAGTAAATTCCTCCCCTCCAACTTCATGAAATATTTCTTCGCCTTCCATAGCTATTTCTTCCAGGGTTTCAAGACAATCTGAAACAAAAGCGGGAGTAACAATTGCCAGCTTTTTCATTCCCTGGTTTCCGAACTTTTCAATTGTGCGATCTGTGTAAGGCTGTAACCATGGGTCAAAACCTAATCTCGACTGGAAGGAAACGCTGTAGGTATTTTCTTTTAATTCCAGGTATTCTGCTACCAGACGAGTAGTTTCATAACATTGATGTCTGTAACAGAATTGATGTGCTGTAGAAGGCGTTTTACAACAGGAACCATCTATTTTACAATGAGAATTGGTAATGTCACTTTTACGGATATGCCTCTCTGGCACTCCATGATAAGAGAATAAAAGATGTTGAAAATCTACACCCTTCAGTTCTTCGGAAATGCTGTTTGCAAGGGTTCGGATGTAGTCGGGATGATTATAGAATGCCGGTACGCTTGTGAACTTCATCTCCGGAAAATATTCCTTCCGAAGTTCTTCGGCTAGAACCAGAATAGTTTCTGTAGTAGCCATAGCGAACTGAGGATAAAGCGGAAAAATAAGCACCTCATCCACTCCTTTGTCATGCAGCTCCTGCAATCCGGATAAAATATTAGGACTACCATACCTCATCGCCAGCGCAATAGGTACAGAGGTGATTTCGTCAACTTTAGATTGTAATCTTTCTGACAGTACAATTAAGGGAGAACCTTCGTCCCACCAAATCTTCTGATAAGCTTCTGCAGATTTTTTAGGTCGGGTATTTAATATAATTCCTTTAACCAGTAACGTACGCGCCCAGTAAGGAACATCTATTACCCTTTCGTCCATCAGGAATTCGCCAAGATATTTTTTAACGTCTTTAGGATCTGTACTATCAGGGGAACCCAGATTTACAAGAAGTACACCTTTACTCATAATTTTTCGTTTTCAGAACAAAAATAGAACTATAATCTGAGGAGCAAACAGCTTGTGCATTATACTTTCTTATTGCTATATAGAAGAAGAGCACTTAAGCTTTATTTTTTATAAACCAGCATTACGTCGCTGTAGGTAATGACATAATATATTTCTTAGGAGTTGTGCCGAACTTTTTCCTGAAAGCAGCTATAAAGTGGCTGGAAGTACTATAGCCTATTTTAAGTCCTACCTCGTTCACATTATATTCACCGCTGTCCAGCAATTTACGGGCGTATTCCATTTTATAATCAAATAGAAAGCTATAAACTGAATCTCCATAAATTTGCTTGAAGCCTTCCTTTAGCTTTTTAAGGCTCAAATTTATCTCGTCTGCAAGTTCCTGCAAAGAGGGTGGTTCTGCCATCCGGGAGATTACGATATCCTTTGCTTTTCTAATTTTTAGAATATTTTCTTCATCACTTAAAAAAGGACATTGCTCAACATCGGGATCTTCTGTCCTGTTAAAATATAGACTCAGTAATTCGTATGCTTTACCTTTAAAATAGAGATTTTTAATGCTGGACGTTAGGTTGAAATTCATCAACTGATTAAGGACAATAGCCATAGATGGTGATACCGGGGCATCTTTATAATATTTTTTATCCTGGTTTTCCTTACTTAAAAAAGTAATGTATCCAGCCTCTTGTGAAAATAGCGAATGAAACTTTTTAATGGAAATCACCAGCGAAATAAGCCATGAATTTGCTGCCAGGGAGAGATTTAAAGGCAGACTGCGCTGCGGATTGTAGAGCAAAAGCGAATTTTCTTCTACTAAAGGAAGCTCATAACTGCTGTTATTGAACATAAACTTACCATGTCCCTTTACACTAAAATGAAACTGGATAAAACTATTGTCGATATCCCTCACCATTTTTTGGGTTTCACTGGTGTCATTTTGAAACTTCAGGACAAAGAACCCTTCCTCCACTTTAATTTCCTCTGTTAAACTTCCAGCGATATTTCTTCCTTCAGCAGCCATAACTTTCCTTCGCTTTATTTAGAATCAAACCAAATAGAATAGCAAAAATTCTTTCGGTGTACTTCAAAAGTACGGCATTTTCAGATTTTGACTACTTTTTTACTGATAATTATCATATATCGATACATTTAGTACCTCAAGCGTTACTTTATACTTTTGTTATATATTACTTTTGCTCCTTCATACCCCAAACAGGTTCATGGAAGATTATCATATTTCTAAAGGAAAACATTTTTACACGATTGGCCTTAGTTATAAAAAGGCTGATGCAGAAATAAGAGGTCATTTTAGTCTTGATGAGGAATCTAAAAAAAGATTGCTGCAGCAGGCTAAAGATGAAGGTATTGACGGTATTTTGGTGACTTCTACCTGTAACCGGACTGAGATTTACGGTTTTGCTGAACATCCTTTTCAGCTTATTAAACTTCTTTGCGAACATACGCACGGTACTGTAGAAGAGTTTGAAAAAGTAGCTTACGTGCATAAAAACAAAAAAGCTATTTCCCACATGTTTCGTGTAGGTACCGGTCTTGATAGTCAGATTCTGGGAGATTTTGAAATTATTAGTCAGTTACGGCTGGCATTTTCACGTTCCAAGAAGTATGACGTAGCAAATGCTTTTCTGGAACGACTTGTAAATGCTGTTATACAGGCCAGTAAAAGAATTAAAAATGAGACCGAAATCTCCAGCGGGGCAACTTCAGTTTCTTTCGCTTCTGTACAATATATATTGAATAACGTAGAGAACGTTTCAGAAAAGAATATCCTCCTCTTCGGAACAGGAAAAATTGGGAGAAACACTTGTGAAAATCTTGTAAAACATACACAAAATAAGCAGATTACACTTATTAACCGCACAAAAGATAAAGCTGAGAAAATAGCCGGGAAATTTAGTCTTGTTGTGAAAGATTATGCAGATTTACAGGCAGAGATTAGAAAAGCTGACATTCTTATTGTTGCTACAGGCGCACAAAACCCCACCATTTCCAAAGAACTTATTTACTGCAAGAAAGATCTTTTGGTACTGGATTTATCCATTCCAAAGAATGTTTCTGAAGATGTAGCAGAACTTGAAAATGTACGTTTATTACATCTCGATCAACTTTCCAGGATCACAGATGAAACGCTAGCCAAACGCAAACAGTTTGTTCCGCAGGCAGAAGTTATTATTGCTGAAGTGGAAGGCGAATTTAACCAATGGCTCGAAACCAGGAAATTTGCTCCTACCATAAAAGCTTTAAAGAAGAAATTGAGAACGATGAAAGATGCCGAACTGGACTTTCAGCGTAAAAAAATAGCCGACTTTAATGATGAGCAGGCAGAAATTGTTAGCAATCGCATTATTCAGAAGATAATGAAGCATTTTGCCAATCATTTAAAAGGAGATTCCAATACCACAGATGAAAGTCTGGAACTTATTCAGAAAGTTTTTCAACTAGAAGAACTTCAGAAATGAGCAAGGTAATTAAAATTGGCACCCGGGACAGCGAACTTGCCATGTGGCAGGCCACAACAGTACAGGCAGCGCTGGAAAAACTGGGGCATAAAAGCGAACTTGTACCGGTAAAATCTACCGGCGACCTCAACCTGGACGAACCGCTTTACGAAATGGGAATTACCGGGATTTTCACAAAAACCCTGGATGTGGCCATGATCAAGGATGAAATTGACATTGCGGTACATTCTATGAAAGATGTTCCCACAATGCTCCCAAAAGGAATTATTGAAGGCGCAGTGATGAAAAGGGCGAATTTCAGCGATATTCTGGTTCATAAAGGCCTGGATTTCTTAGATGCTGAAGGAACTATTGCCACCGGAAGCCTTCGTCGAAAAGCGCAATGGCTCAATAAATATCCAACACACAATGTGGTGGATCTTCGCGGAAATGTAAATACCCGCATGCAAAAACTTAAAGATAACAACTGGAACGGTGCTATTTTCGCAGCCGCGGGGCTCGAAAGAATTGACATAAAACCAGATAATTTTATTGATCTTGATTGGATGATCCCAGCTCCTGCACAAGGTGCGATGCTTATCGTGGTTAAGAAAAAGGACGAATTTTGCCAAAAAGCTGTTTCTGCTTTAAACCATAGAGAAACTGAGATCGCTGTACATATAGAACGCGAGTTTCTAAAGAAATTAGAAGGTGGCTGTACCGCTCCAATTGGCGCTATTGCCACTGTACAGGACGATATTGTGCATTTTAAGGGGTCGCTCTTAAGCATAGACGGAAGCAAAAAATTTGAAATAGAAAGAGAAGTCCCTGTAGATGCCACTCAAGGTTTTGGAGAAGCCTGTGCCCAGGAAATTTTGAATAACGGCGGAAAAGAACTGATGCTGGAGTTCAAAAAGATCATGAAAAAGTAAAAAATGCCAACGCTCCTCTCCACAAAACGGCTTTCTACTGCACAAAAACAGCTTATTTTGAATTCCGGACTAGGATTTGTGGAATATGAAGCGATTAAGATCGATTTCGTTGATTTTGAAGCTGCTTCAGTTGAAAATGCGATCATTACGAGTAAAAATGCAGCCAAAGCGGTCATTAAAAACAACATTTCAATAGCAAAATGTTTTTGCGTGGGGGAGAAAACTTCCGAAGTTCTTAAAAATCACAATTACAAAGTAGCTGAAGTTCAAGACTATGGCCGAAATTTGGCAAATATCGTCCTTAATAGTTATAGCGATCAAAGCTTTACCTTTTTCTGCGGAAATAAACGTCGGGACGAAATTCCTTCCGTTTTAAAGGAAAACAATATAGCTTTTGAAGAAATTGAAGTTTATAAGACAAGGCTCAATTTTCAACATTTTCAGCAGAATTTTGACGGAATTCTGTTTTTTAGTCCGAGTGGAGTGCAAAGTTTTACAAAAGAAAATCAGCTGAAGGATTCCGTTGTATTTTGTATTGGGACAACAACGGCTTCAGAAGCAAAAAAACATACCGAAAACGTTATTATTGCTACGAAGCCAAGTATAGAAAACTTGATTGTACAGGCGGTTAAATATTTCAGAAACTGATAAACATAAATTCTCAAAGGTTTCAAAAACCTGTGAGGTTTAAAACAAAATATATCATGATCAAAAACGATTTATTACTAAAAGCATTAAGAGGTGAAAGTGTAGAACGGCCACCGGTTTGGATGATGCGTCAGGCAGGTAGGTATTTGCCGGATTTCATGAAACTAAAGGAAAAATACAACTTTTTTACACGTTGCCGCACTCCGGAACTAGCCACTGAGATCACCGTAATGCCGATCCGACAGATAGGTCCCGATGCCGCTATTTTGTTTAGCGATATTCTTGTGATTCCGCAGGCGATGAATATTGAGGTGGAAATGAAACCCGGAGTTGGACCATGGCTACCCAATCCTGTGAGGACTATGGAAGGTGTCAATCAGGTGAATGTTCCCGATGTTCACGAGGAGCTTCAATACGTTTTTGATGCGATAAAAATGACAAAACAGGAGCTGAATGACGAAGTACCTTTAATTGGTTTTGCCGGTTCGCCATGGACAATCCTGTGCTATACGGTGCAGGGACAGGGATCCAAAAATTTTGATCTTGCCAAGAAATTCTGCTTCACCAATCCTGAAGCCGCTCATATTCTGCTTCAAAAAATCACCGATACCACCATTGCTTATTTAAAAGCCAAAGTTGCGGCAGGGGTAGATGTCGTTCAGCTTTTTGATTCGTGGGGAGGAATGCTTTCTCCTGTAGATTATCAAACTTTTTCCTGGCAGTATATGCAGCAGATTATAGATGCTTTAAAAGATGAGGTGCCTGTGATCGCCTACGGAAAAGGCTGCTGGTTTGCCCTTAAGGAAATGTCCGAATCTGGTGCTGCGGCACTTGGTGTGGACTGGACCTGTACTCCGCGAAATGCGCGCTATCTAAGTGGAGGAAAAATTACGCTTCAGGGAAATTTTGACCCTGCAAGGCTTTACTCGCCACCTTCAGAAATTAAGAAAATGGTGAACCAGATGATTAATGAATTTGGAAAAGATGCCTATATCGCCAATTTGGGCCACGGAATTTTACCCGATATTCCGGTAGAAAATGCACGGGCTTTTGTAGACGCTGTTAAGGAATACCGAGGTTAAAAAATGGCAATTCTGGCAAGGCTTCGGAAAATGGATTTCCGGGAGACGTGGCTGCTAGCCAAAATGTCTGTTTCCCGCCCCCGATTTGCCTTTGCCACCTATAAAGCCACAAAAGAGACCCTGAAAATCTGCAATGAACTTTTTGGAGAGCGACATCATAAAAACGGAAAGGCCAATGCAGCTAGACATGCGCTCTGGAACTACATAATATGCGAAAAATGCTATAAAATTTCGGGTTCTTCTGAAAAATCCGCAATTTGGAGTAAAAAGGTAACCGATTTGCATGAAAAACTCGCTCCAAACGATAAGCTGGCAAGGGAGATGGATCTTCATAATAATGAAATTGGCCGGAAATTGTTCAAAAAAAGTGAAGGCTCAAAAATGCCAATTATCGACCTTCTGAAGGAGATGATGCAGGAGGCGATACAGATTGAAAAAACTGAAGAGCTTAGGGATGCAGCTAATAATTTAGTTTTTATAGAAAACAGCAGTAAAAAATGAAGGAGAAATTTTATAAATACATCGAAACTCTACAGGATACTATTACTTCCAAACTCGAAGAAATCGACGGAAAAGCCAAGTTTCAGCAGGACCTTTGGGAGCGTGCTGAAGGTGGCGGCGGAAGAACACGAGTAATAGAAGATGGAGCTGTTTTTGAAAAAGGCGGCGTAAATATTTCTGCGGTTCATGGTCCTCTTGCTCCTGCGATGCAGGCGTATTTTAAAGTTGGGAAAGTCGATTTTTTTGCCTGCGGATTAAGCCTTGTTCTTCACCCAAAAAATCCGATGGTGCCCACGGTTCATGCAAACTGGCGCTATTTTGAAATGTATGACAAAGAAGGAAACACCATAGACCAATGGTTTGGCGGCGGCCAGGATTTGACTCCGTATTACCTTTTTGAAGAAGATGCCACTCATTTTCATCAGGTTTGTAAAAATGCCTGTGACAAATCCAACTCTAATTTTTATTCGGAATACAAGAAGAAGTGCGACGAATATTTTTGGAATTCCCATCGCGACGAAGCACGCGGAGTTGGTGGTTTGTTTTTTGATTACTGCAAAGCTTCCGAAGAAATGAGCATCGAAGGCTGGTATAATTTTGTAACTGAAGTTGGCGATAGCTTTCTTGAAGCTTATGTTCCGATAGTAGAAAAAAGAAAGAATTTGCCTTATTCTGAAGAGCAACGAACCTGGCAGGAAATAAGAAGAGGCCGGTACGTGGAATTTAACCTGGTACACGATAAAGGCACACTTTTCGGGTTAAAAACCAACGGAAGGATTGAAAGTATTCTCATGAGCCTTCCGCCACACGTACAATGGATTTACGACCATCATCCGGAACCGGAAAGCGAAGAAGAGAAATTGCTGAAGGTGTTGAAGAAACCTGTAAATTGGGTGGGAAAAAGCTTTAAGCTTTAAGTGAGAAGCGTTAAGTCCTCTTGATCTAAACTCTTTTAAACTATTTTATCATGGTTGATTACAAGAATTATAAAGTCTGGCAGAAATCTCATCTATTGGTTCTTGAAATTTATAAAACAACCCGTGATTTCCCTTCCAGCGAGAAGTTTAATATGGTTTCCCAGATGAACAGAGCGGCACTCTCCATTCCAACTAATATTGTGGAAGGCTGCGGAAGAGAAACCCAGAAAGAATTTGTCAGATTTCTACATATTTCATCCGGTTCTGCTTTTGAACTTGAATATTTAATTTTGGTTTCTACAGAATGAGATTTTATAGACAAAAATATTTCAGAGAAACTAACAAAGGAAATCGGTGAAATAAAGAAGATGCTCTTTTCTTTAATTCAAAAAATAAAAAGTAATATTTAAACTAATTTCAGCTCAAAACTTATAGCTTTAAGCTGAAAGCTTAGAACTTAAAAACCATGTTAATACGAAACCGAAGATTAAGAACGGGAGAAGCAATAAGAAGCCTTGTTCGTGAAACTGCAATTACGCCAAATGATTTTCTTGTTCCGCTTTTTGTTGTGGAAGGGAAAAATTTAAAGCAAGAAATAGCTTCTATGCCTAATTATTACCGATACAGCCTGGACTTGCTGGAAAAGGAAGTAAAGGAGCTTTGGAGACTTGGATTGAAATCGGTTTTGCTTTTTGTAAAAGTGCCGAATAAACTAAAGGATAATGCGGGAACAGAAGCTTTAAATCCTGACGGACTTATGCAAAGAGCAGTGAAAACTGTAAAAAATGCAGTACCAGAAATGTTGGTCATGACAGATGTTGCCCTGGACCCGTATTCTTCTTTTGGACACGACGGAATTGTTGCTGATGGAAAAATCCTGAATGACGATTCCGCCGCTGTTTTAGCCGAAATGTCTTTATCACACGCCAAGGCAGGAGCAGATTTTGTCGCTCCCAGTGATATGATGGACGGACGTATTTTTGAAATGCGAACTTTATTGGAAGATGAAGGTTTCCACGACACCGGGATAATGAGCTACAGTGCGAAGTTTGCTTCGGCTTTTTACGGACCTTTTCGGGATGCCCTGGATTCTGCTCCTGTAGATGCAAAAGATATTCCGAAGGATAAAAAAACATATCAAATGGATCCCGCCAACCGGGACGAAGCAATTAAAGAAACATTAATGGACATTCAGGAAGGAGCCGATATCGTAATGGTGAAGCCGGGACTTTGTTATCTCGATATTGTACGGGATATTAAAAATGCTGTAAACGTTCCCGTAGCCGTGTACCAGGTAAGCGGCGAATATGCAATGATAAAAGCAGCTGCAGAAAAGGGCTGGCTGGAACATGATGCTGTGGTACTGGAACAACTCACAGCGATAAAACGTGCCGGGGCAACTTTAATCGCCAGTTATTTTGCCAAAGACGCCGTAAAGCTCATTTCTTAACCATTTCCAATCCAGATTAGACAAAAAAGACCCTGCAAAAAATTATTATAGGGTCTTTCTGTTTTAGATGGTGTTAAAAATTCGAATACCTTCAGAATTCTGTCTCCCTTTCTTATGCCAGCAGCCTGCTTCAGCAAAGCTCCAGCCAAAAATAATTTTAGTTAAATTTAAACAACGAATTCTCTTTCTGCATACATTTGATCCGTGAACTTCAGTAAGTTAAATAGCGCCTTTTCATTTTTGCTGATCCTGCTTTACAGCAGCTTCAGTACTCCGGCTATTGCCTGTACTTCAGCTTCTGGAGAGACCGATGTAAATTTCCGAAGCAGCGAAAATCTTCAGGAAGGCAACAGTCAACGTATTATTTTCTTTCAGGAATTTTCTACAGAATTATCTCTGGAAATAACAAGATATTCTCCGTTAAATTTAGGGTTCCTTTCTAAATCCAGGGAGTTCAGATTTATGTCAGACAGAAATTCCGAAGAGTATAAATCCTGGATTTATCTTCAGGATATTAAAAGCCTGATTAAAAATCAAATTTTTCCATTCCACGTTTTTTGGTAAACAAAGTGAATGCCTGCAATTGACATTCCGTACATATTGGAGGTCAACCACTTTACAATTTAATTTTAATTCTGAATCCTTCAGGATCTCTTGCAAATAAGAGTTTCTGAATAAATTCAGCTTAAGGCATTCAGCACTTCTGATGCCAAAATATTATACTAAAAAACAAACAATGGATACAGCATCAATTTTAATTGGCAGCGTTCTGCTACTCCTGTTTATAGGTCCCGTTCTATATGTAATCTGGAGACAATCTTTAAAAGATAAAAAATCATTAAAAATTTTGACCGAAGAAGGAAACCGTCGTAATTTGAAATTTGACCACACTGAAGTTTCTAATTCACTTTTACTTGGTCTGGATTCCCACAATAAAAAACTCGTGGCCATAGAACCAGCTAATGAATATAAAATCACTCATGTTGATTTAGTGAAAATAATCGACAGTAAAATCTTAAAAAAGGTTATTTCTAACCCCTCCAGCTTTAAGGATCGGGAGAAGATCATGCAGGTAAGTATCGAACTTATGGAAAATTCAGGAGTGCAGAAATATTCTAAAATCCTGTTTTACGATGAAGACGGAGAAGATAGTGAAGATGTAGGTAGCCGTCTAACAAGCGCACTTAAATGGGAAAAACTTATTAAGTCCAGTCTTTCTGCTTAACCAGAATTAAGCTATAAATAAATAGGCTGTTAACCTTTAGAGATTAGCAGCCTTTGCTTTTGGTGGATTTAGGATTTCTTTATTTCATGTTGTGCTAATAAATGCTAACTTACATTTTAAACAACCGATAAAGACCAATGGGATTACTTATTACTTATGCTGTTCTTTCAATTTTCTTCTCTTTCCTCTGCTCCATGTTGGAATCAGTTTTATTAAGTATCACGCCTACTTATATACGTGTTAAGACCAAAGATGGAAAACAATTTGCCAAAACGCTTCAAAATTTTAAACAGAATATAGATCAACCCTTAATTGCTATTCTAACGGTAAACACCATTGCTCATACAGTAGGAGCAATTTTAGTGGGAGTGCAGGCTGAAAAAGCCTTTGGTGATGGTGGAAATGCAGTAGGAATTGTTTCTGCAGTTATGACGATGGCGATTTTAATCATTTCAGAAATTATACCGAAGACGATCGGAGCAACCTACTGGCAATCTTTAGGCAATTTTACCGCCAAAACATTAAAAATTATGATTTTTCCGCTTCGTTATACCGGAATTTTGTGGTTAATGATGCTTTTTACAAAATTAATTGGAAAGTCGGCGCATGTAAGCACGATGAGCCCCGAAGAATTTATAGCAATTACCGATGCTGCGGAAGAAGAAGGCATGCTGAAGGAAAGTGAAACAACCGTAATTAAAAATCTACTGGTTTTTAAGTCTGTTGAAGCTAAAGATGTCATGACACCTTTTTCTGTCGCAGTGACTGAAGATGAAACAACTACCATTGAAGAATTTCATCGTAGTCATAAAAACTTAAGATTTTCAAGGATACCGGTCTACAAAAATAAAGCAAATAATATCACCGGATTTATTCTGAAGGATGAAGTGCTGGAAGAAATAATTGAGGAAAAAGGCAATGAACCTTTAAGCAGTTTGAAGCGCAATATCTCTGTAACCAATGAAAGCACTCCAATACCGGAACTGTTTGAAGTTTATGTTCAACAGCGAACCCATATGTCCATAGTAGTAGATGAATATGGAAATACGGTAGGGCTTGTAACAATGGAGGATATTATAGAGACCCTTCTGGGGCTGGAAATTATGGACGAAAGCGATAATATTGAAGATATGCAATTGCTTGCCAGACAAAACTGGGAACGAAGAGCAAAAAGACTAGGACTTATACACCGTAAGGATAATGAAGACAATGTTGAAGAAGGAAACCACTCATCTCAAGACTCCGCTGGGAATTATAAAAATTAGCGGAGACGAGGAGGGAGTTTCAGAAATTAAAATCGTAGAAAAAAGTTTGAATGCTTCTGAAGAAACTCCTCATTTATTGCTTCCTGTTGTGCAACAAATTAAAGCTTATTTTGAAGGAAATCTAAAAGAATTTAATTTGAAGCTAAACCCTTCCGGCACCGTCTTTCAGAAGAAAGTATGGAAACTACTAGGTGATATTCCTTTTGGCAGCACTATTTCTTATCTGGAATTATCTAAAAGAATTGGTGACGTAAAAGCAGTAAGAGCCGTGGCAGCTGCAAACGGGAAGAACCCTTTATGGATCGTTATTCCCTGCCACAGAGTGATTGGCAGTAATGGCTCCCTTACAGGTTATGCAGGAGGCCTGCACCGTAAAAAATGGTTATTGGAACACGAAAATCCCTCTGCTCAACAAAGTTTATTTTAGGAAGATTTAATATCTATGAAAAAGCTATTCCGCTTTATCGGCTATTTTCTAGGTTTCCTTCTCCTTGTGGTTGCCTTACTTTACTTACTAGGTTACAATTACATCTTCAGGGGAATAGAAGTTACTTATCTTGAAGGTCATAGCACGGCCTATATTGATGATTATACCGAATTCCAAAACCGGAAAATAGCAACTTCCGAAGCAGCTCAAGAATGGCCGGAACATGTAGATTATAATAATGCTACTCCAACAAAAGAGTTACAGGAAATAAACGAAGAGCTTCGTACAGCAGCATTTCTTGTAATTAAAAATGACAGTATCTGGTTTGAAGAATACTTTAAAGGCTACGGCAAATATTCGCGTACAAATTCTTTTTCCATGGCTAAGAGCATTGTTTCAGCTCTTCTGGGAAAGGCGATGAAAGACGGGCATCTTGAAAGCCTGGAACAGCCAGTCGCAGATTTCTTTCCGCAGTTCGATAATAGTCTGAAAGTTGGAGATCTTGCCTCGATGGCTTCAGGGTTAAACTGGAATGAGAATTATTATAACCCCTTCGGAATGACTGCCGAAGCTTATTTTGGCCAAGACATTAGAGAACTTGTTCTGGACCTTAAAGTAACAGAAAATCCCGGGAAGCAATTTGAATATTTAAGTGGAAATACCATTTTATTAGGAATGGTAATTGAAAAAGCTACAGGCAGGACTCTTTCAGAATATCTTAGCGAGAGCTTTTGGAAGCCCCTGGGAATGCAGAAAGATGCTTTATGGCAATTGGACAGCCGGGAAAGCGGAATGGAGAAAGCCTATTGCTGTATTGCTTCTAACGCAAGGGATTTTGCAAAAATAGGAAGGTTATACAAAGATTACGGAAGATGGAATGGACAGCAGATTTTGGACTCATCTTATGTTGCGAGGTCCATAGCACCACGTTTTGAGGATAGTCCGCAGTACGGTTATGGATTTTGGTTGAGCGAGTACGAAGACAAAGATTTTTTCTACATGCGGGGTATCCTTGGTCAATATGTTATCATAATTCCAGAAGATGACCTGATAATTGTGCGTCTCGGTCAAAAATTGATAAAAAAAGAGGAGGATCAGGAACATTCTCCAGACCTCTTTATCTACATAGAGGAAGCTTATAAAATTCTTGAGGCGGGATAAACCTTACGTGATTTCTCAAAACAGTTACAGAGTAAAGGATTGCCGATTCGTATGCTATAACTTCATCTCCGGAATATTTCCCTCAACAATTAATCTGCCGGCCGTCGCTGCCTTAATTTCATCTGTACTCACTCCCGGTGCTCTTTCGAGTAGCTTAAAACCGTCTTTTGTAACTTCAAGCACAGCAAGGTTAGTCACTATCTTTGTGACGCAACCAACGCCAGTTAGCGGCAGTGTACATTCTGAAAGCAGTTTGGACTCTCCGGCCCTGTTGGTATGCATCATAGCTACAATGATATTTTCTGCAGAAGCAACCAAATCCATTGCTCCTCCCATTCCTTTTACCATTTTCCCAGGAATTTTCCAGTTTGCTATATCTCCGTTTTCAGCAACTTCCATAGCGCCCAGTATAGTAAGATCTACATGTTTACCCCGGATCATCCCAAAGCTCATAGCCGAATCAAAAAAACTGGCACCTGGAAGTGCTGTAATAGTTTGTTTTCCTGCATTAATAAGATCGGCATCCTCAGTGCCTTCTATGGGAAAAGGCCCCATTCCCAGGATTCCGTTTTCACTCTGGAATTCCACTTCAATATCATCCCGCACAAAATTAGCGACCAGGGTAGGTATGCCTATTCCCAGGTTCACATAATATCCGTCCTTAATCTCTTTTGCTATTCGCTTCGCGATTCCTTCTTTGTCTAACATGTTTTTTAATTTGCTAATTGACCAATGTAAAATTATATCAATTTTACCTGGACAAATTTCTTTTACTTGTACTAACGATTTTATACATGATAAGACCCATCTCGTCTATCCTTTTTTTAATTAAGGATTAAAGGGATATGAGGCGGCTATCTCGCAAAGCACTAACCAGTATTTAACTTCTTCCAATTCTTTTAGGGCAATTTTTATCTTATGAATAAAGTCTATTCTACTCTCCGCATTCTGCGCCTCATGTATATTTGCGCCAATACTTGTTCCAGATTTTAATAACTGGTTCGCAATTACATATTTACGCTTGCCTTCCAATATTTCACAAAATTCAATAATGATTAACGAAAATTCAATTGATTTTTCCAGTATCGCATTTTTTCTTTCCATTGATACATTATTAAATTTTTACATTTTATATAATTTTTGGAACGAAATCTTCAAATTGAGCAACTGCCATATTACTTCATTTTCTCATCAGAAGGACGTACCGTCCTCTTTTCAATCCTTTTTTCATAATTCTTCCCTTCAAAAATCCTCTGTACAAATATCCCCGGAATGTGGATCTGGTTTGGATCCAGTTCTCCCGGCTCTACCAGCTCCTCCACTTCTACTACTGTAATCTTTGCCGCGCCACACATTAGCGGATTAAAATTTCTTGCTGTGCCTTTAAAAATAAGATTACCTGCCTTATCCCCTTTCCAGGCTTTAACAAAAGAAAAGTCTGCTTTAAAAGCTTCTTCCAGAACATACATCTTTCCATTAAATTCGCGGGTTTCTTTACCTTCGGCTACTTCTGTACCAAAACCTGCAGGAGTATATATTGCCGGAAAACCCTGTTGCGCAGCCTGGCACCTCGCAGCAAGTGTACCCTGCGGAACGAGTTCTACCTCAAGTTCTCCGCTTAACATCTGCCTTTCAAATTCGGCATTTTCCCCCACGTAGGAAGAAATCATCTTATCGATTTGCTTTTTGTGAAGTAGCAGTCCCAGGCCAAAGTCATCTACCCCGGCATTGTTGGAAATACAGGTGAGGTTTTTAATGTTGAGCCGTACAAGCTCAGAAATAGAATTTTCGGGGATTCCGCTAAGGCCAAAACCGCCCAGCATCAAAGTCATTCCGTCCTTAACCCCATCCAAGGCATCCTCTACATTTGGTACAGCTTTTCGTATCATCTTCTAAAGATTTTATTCAGAAAAATACAAAAATAAAATAGCTGTTACAATGGGTAATCCTGAGTAATTAATCTTTTCGGAAAATTTGCTTCAGATTTTTGAATTATTCTAAAAATCCAGTTCATCGGGAGCATCACTGTAGGAATCATTTCCATCTCCGTAATTATTACAATTTACTTCGATAGAAAGGTTTTCTGGCTTAGGGAATTCTCCTTTAGAAATGTTGAGGGCATCATCCGCATAAACATCTTTCATGTACATCCCCCAAATTGGTAAGGCCATAGTCGCTCCCTGCCCATACGTAATAGTAGGGAAATGTACAGACCTGTCTTCTGCTCCAACCCACACGCCTGTGACCAGGTTTGGAACCATTCCCATGAACCAGCCATCACTCTGGTTTTGTGTTGTACCGGTTTTTCCGGCAATTGGGATACTGGTATCAAAGTTATATGGATAACCCGTAACAGCTCGCTTATAATGATCCAGATTAGTCGCATAATCCCCTCTTAATCTAACTCCAGATCCAGATTGAGTTACGCCTTCCAGAAGATTAACCGTTACGTAAGCGGCTTCTTTACTAAGAACATCCCGGGTTTGAGGAACATTCTGATATAAAACAGTGCCGTTTTTATCTTCAATTCTACTCACCACAACAGGTTTTACATAAACCCCTTCATTAGCAAAAGTGCTATAGGCCGAAACCATTTCAAATAGACTCAGATCTGGAGTACCCAGTGCAATAGAAGGTACTTCAGGAATATTTTTAGTATCTATTCCCAGCTTGTCCAATAGATCTATCACAGGTTTAGGGCCTGTTTTATCTATAAGCCTTGCAGTTACGGTATTTACAGAATTGGCAAGGGCATCTTTTAAAGAAATCATACCTACATAGCTGTCGGCATCATTGCCCGCATTTTGAGGGGACCAATCTTGAAGAAGTCCGTATTTTCCGGTTTCAATAGTAAAACGGTTCTTCGGAAGCGTATCACAAGGAGATAGTTTTAACTGATCGATTGCCGTAGCATAAACAAAAGGCTTAAAAGTAGAACCAACCTGACGTTTCCCCTGTTTCACATGGTCGTATTTAAAGTGTTTAAAGTCGGTCCCTCCTACCCAGGCTTTTACTTCCCCGGTTTGAGGTGTCATAGACATCATTCCTGCTTGAAGAAAAGATTTGTAGTAAAAAATCGAATCCCGTGGCGTCATAATGGTATCTTTTGTGTGGTTGGGACTGGTCCAGTCAAAAACACGCATTTCCCGCTCTTTATCAAAAGAAGCAAGGATTTCATCTTCAGATATGCCTTTATCCTTCATTTCCTTCCACCGGACTGATCGCTTAATGGAGCTATTCACAATCTGCTGAACTTCGCTTTCATCCACATCACGGAAAGGTGCAGTAGGATTATTTTTATTTTGTCGTGTAAATTCCTTCTGAAGATGTGAAATATGTCGGTCTACAGCTTCTTCAGCATATTCCTGCATTTTAGAGTCGATACTGGTGTAAACTCTTAATCCATCACGGAAAATATTATATTCAGAACCATCCGGCTTTGGATTTTCATTAATCCATTGACGAAGAAACTGCTGAACATATGCTCTAAAATACGTGGCCATACCTTCGTCATGTCCTTCCGGAGTAAAATTCAGGTTAAGCGGAAGAGCTTGAAGAGAATCTTTTTCTGAAGGGGTTAAATACCCATTCTTTTCCATTTGTTTAAGCACCTGATTTCTCCTTCTAAGCGCATTATCTCTGAATTCTTCCTTTGCAGGATTATATAAAATCGGATTTTTAAGCATTGCTACCAGAACAGCAGCTTCTTCAGTTTTTAATTCTTTTGGCTCCTTTCCGAAATAAATTCTTGAAGCCGAACGAATTCCCACCGCCTGATAAAGGAAATCGTACTTATTTAAGTACATAGTAATAATCTCCTGCTTGGTGTATTGTCTCTCCAGTCGCGTGGCAATAACCCATTCTTTGATCTTCTGGAAAACACGCTCCACTTTATTATTGGGAGTATCAGAAAATAATAATTTAGATAATTGCTGGGTAATAGTACTCGCACCACCTCTGGATCCTAAATAAGCCACAGCACGCAGTGTGCCACGGGCGTCAATACCGGAATGGTGGTAATAACGCTCATCTTCTGTAGCGACAAGGGCTTTTACAAGGTTTTCGGGTAAATCATCATATTTTACCGGAGTCCTGTTTTCATTGTAATATTTTCCGAGAGTTTTTCCGTCGGAAGAAAATACTTCTGTAGCGAGGTTTGTTTCAGGATTTTCCAGTTCTTCGAACGTCGGCATTTTACCAAATGCACCCCAGCCGGCCATTAGAAAAAGGATGATAACAAGAAGAATTCCTATTCCGAATATACTCCAGAAACCAATGATATAGGAAGTTTTGCTTTTTTTAGGAGCTGCTTTCTTTTTTTTTGACGTAGCCATTTACTTTATAACTATTGCTGTGCGCTATGCTCTATGCGGAAGCCCACATGGGTAATACCTTCTAAATTTTCTATCCCTTCCACTTCACCATTTTTGCGCATGGCTTGCTTTATACGGACTTCATATCCCCCCGGTTCCGGAAATCGTACATTTTCCCTGTACCAGAGTTTACTTTCCTTTACATCACCAAAACCCGTACCAAGCCATGTTCCATCTGGTGCAGCCATGGAATATTCCAGTGTATCGGTGATTACTTTTCCATACGGAAATTGAATTTCTGTAATTACAAAAAGATTGCTGTACCTGTAATCACTGTTATTCCTGATGTTTAAAAAAAGGTCATACGTTTCCAGCGAATCTAATTCATCTACCTTAAACGCAACAACAGAATCTTTATTCCATGTTGATACAGATTTATATTCATCAAAAACACGATCTGAATCGCAGGAATACAAACCGAAAAATGTGAATACCGCCAACAGTAAAAAAAAGGCTTTACGCATTATTAGAAGGTTTACCTTTCCTCTTTTTTCTTTTTTTGTTTCTTCTTTTCCCAGTGGAAGCTTTTGGATTGTCAAAACGTGTAAGACTATCCTGCCCTACTACATTATTAAAGTCCGGCTTCTTATTCTCTTCCAGCTGCAATACAACTTCATATTCTTCCAGGCTCCCCACCGGTTCCTTTTTCTTATTTGAAGCTATAATTTTGTTAGCCTGTTCTGCAGTTAATTTATGCCAGTTCATCCACTCGCCCTCATAAGCATACCACAATACACCCTGAAAAATATCAATTTTCTGGCATACTGCTGTACCTTTTTTCGTGTAAAGTTTTGTGTCTGTTCTCGGGAAAGATTTTAAAGCCTCCAGATAAGTATCCAGCTCATAATTAAGGCAGCACTTCAGCTTACCACACTGTCCCGCAAGCTTTTGCGGATTAAGTGAAAGCTGCTGATATCGCGCTGCAGAAGTACTAACAGATCTAAAATCTGTTAACCATGTTGAACAGCACAATTCCCTTCCGCAGGATCCAATACCTCCTAATCTTGAAGCTTCCTGGCGCAAACCTATCTGCCTCATTTCAATTCGGGTATTAAACTCTCTTGCGAATTCCTTAATCAACTGCCGGAAATCTACACGATCGTCTGCAGTATAATAAAAAGTTGCTTTTGAAGCATCTCCCTGGAACTCGATATCGCTAATTTTCATCTGAAGATTAAGACGGATAGCAATTTCCCTCGCCCGAACCTTCATTTTATCTTCCCTGTCCCGGGCTTCCTGCCAAACATCGATATCCCGCTGTGAAGCTTTGCGATAAACCTTTAACACCTCATCACTATCTGGCGCAACTTTCTTCTTCTTCATTTGAACCCTTACGAGTTCCCCGGCAAGGCTAACAAGGCCTACATCATGCCCGGGCGAAGCTTCTGTAGCCACGACATCGCCCATACTCAGGCTAAGGTTCTCAGAATTTCGGAAAAAATGTTTTCTTCCGTTTTTAAAACGGACCTCAACAAAATTAAAAGGTTCGGTGCCGTCTGGAAGAGACATATTGGAAAGCCAGTCAAAGACGGTAAGTTTATTACATCCGTCTGTTCCGCAGGTTCCGTTATTTTTACATCCTTTTGGCTGACCGTCTTTACCGGTCGAGCAACTGGTGCAAGCCATAAAATTATATATATTGTAGGTAGCTGCCTTCTCAATCTGCAATTTTGATATGCTCTAAAATTCTACACTCTGCATACCCGGAAAGCCTCAAAGTAAACCTATATCGGCACAACCTGATGCAAATCTTTCAGCACCACCTTTAGATTAGTAAAAAATATTAACAGTAAAGATACCAATATTTATTGGCACTACCATTTATGGAACGCCAACTTAGCTTTTATATTTTAAAAACTTTGATCGTCCCTTTTTAAAGATTTTATTGCTGTTGCCCTTTCCTTTACGCAGTTCTTTCTGCGCTTCGTAAGGCAAAGAATTAGTTTTCATACAATCTTCAGAACAACAATTATTCATTTCCATCGCACAATCTTCACACTGAATAAACAACAGGTGACAAGCTTCATTAGCACAGTTAACATGAGTATCACAAGGTTTTCCACACTGGTGGCAATGTGCAATAACATCCTCTGAAATTCTTTCGGACCGACGATGATCGAACACAAAGTTCTTTCCGATGAATTTATTTTCCAGTTTTTGCTTTTCTACCTGGCGGGCGTATTCAATGATTCCCCCTTCCAACTGAAAAACTTTTTTGAAGCCCTTATGCTTATAATAAGCACTGGCTTTTTCGCACCTTATTCCGCCGGTGCAATACATTACCAGATTTTTATCTTCTTTGTAATCTTTTAGATCTTCTTCAATAATAGGAAGCGAATCCCTGAAGGTGTCCACATCTGGCGTAATGGCACCTCTAAAATGCCCAATTTCGCTCTCATAGTGGTTCCTCATATCCACAAGTACCGTATCGGGATCTTCCAATAGCGCATTAAACTTTTCAGCATCTACGTGAATTCCGCGGTTGGTAACATCGAAGCTTGCATCATTAAGACCATCAGAAACAATTTTCTTGCGCACTTTTACCTTCAGCTTCAAAAAAGCCTTTGCATCGTGCTCAATAGCAATATTTAACCTTACATTCTCAAGAAAATAAATCTCATCAAGAAATTTTTTGAAGGTGTCAAAATTTTGGGCGGGGACAGAAAGTTGCGCATTTATACCCTCGTGGGCCACATAAATCCTCCCAAGAACACCCATCTGGTCCCAGGCTATAAATAAATAATTTCTGAATAATTCGGGATTTCCAATTTTCGCGTAGGCATAGAAAGAGAGCGTCAACCGGTCTTCCCCGGCTTCTTCAATTAATGCTGCTCTTTCTTTAGCGCTTAATTTATTGTACAGTTGCATGCTATACCAATTATAAGAGTTAAAGAAAAAATTTGCGCAAAGATAAGGCTTAAAATGAAAAAGCAGAAATTTGTTTTAGAAGCTCCAAATAAGTTTATCTTTAACCAGTTACATTAAAAAATAACAAGATCGAGAATGACTGTATTTAAATTGTGATGCAGCAAAACTTGTGTTAATTTAGCAGCTCTTAAAACAGCAAAAAATCATGAGCAACGATAAAGAAAAAGAAAAAGATGCAAAATTAAAGGCCCTGAAGCTCACCCTGGATAAAATGGATAAAACCTATGGAAAGGGCACCGTGATGAAAATGAGCGATCAGGCCATTGTGGATGTTGACGCCATTCCTACCGGTTCCCTGGGACTTGATTTGGCTTTGGGTGTGGGAGGATATCCGCGCGGAAGGGTAATAGAAATTTACGGACCGGAATCTTCTGGTAAAACAACCTTAACGCTTCATGCTATTGCTGAAGCTCAAAAAGCAGGAGGTATTGCTGCTTTTATTGATGCAGAACATGCTTTTGACCGGTTTTATGCTGAAAAACTTGGCGTAGACATAGAAAACCTGATTATTTCCCAGCCGGATAACGGCGAACAGGCTCTTGAAATTACCGATAACTTAATCCGTTCCGGAGCGATAGACATAATTGTAATTGACTCTGTTGCCGCTTTAACTCCAAAAAGTGAGATTGAAGGGGAAATGGGAGATTCCAAAATGGGACTTCATGCCCGTTTAATGTCCCAGGCACTTAGAAAGCTTACTGCTTCCATTAGTAAAACCAACTGTACGGTGATGTTTATTAACCAGCTAAGGGAGAAAATCGGGGTAATGTTCGGTAATCCCGAAACTACTACCGGTGGTAATGCACTTAAATTTTACGCTTCCGTAAGACTGGATATTAGAAGGTCTACGCAGATAAAAGACAGCAACAGCAACATAATGGGTAACAAGACCCGTGTAAAAGTGGTGAAAAACAAAGTTGCACCGCCTTTTAAAACTGCGGAATTTGATATTATGTACGGCGAAGGTGTATCCAAGATTGGTGAGATTATCGATATTGGTGTTGATTATGAAATAATAAAGAAGAGCGGATCGTGGTTCAGCTACGAAGATACTAAGCTTGGACAGGGGAGGGATGCAGTAAAAACCATTCTTAAAGATAATCCCGATCTCATGGATGAGTTGGAAACCAAGATCAAACAAGCGATAAAAGTCGCTAACGAATAACAAAAATTTAAAAATCCCTTTTCGAAGGGATTTTTTTTGATCACGACGCAACCTTTACAACATTTATGCATCTATAGGGTAAGAAAATAAATATAAACCCTAATTAAAAATGAAATGAAAAAGTTTGCATTATTACTGATTTCGGTATTGACCTTTGTAAGCTGTGATACAGAGGATGATGGTCTTAACATTGCTTATGAGTATGCAGCAATTACAGAGTACGACTTTCCGGAATATTTTGAAGCAGGAGAAGAGTATGACTTCGAAGTTACTTTTGAACTTCCCTCTGCGTGCCATTCTTACGTTGGGATTGACTGGAAACCAGGCCAGGGAACAGATGGCAGGGATGTTTATGTAGGAGCGCTTACTTCTTACGATCCTAATCTTGTGGAATGTGATGTAGAATCAGAAGATCTTACCAGGGTAAAAACAATCCAGGACATCAAAATTCCAACCACAGCAGATGATGGTGATATTTACACATTCTTCATCCTAACCGGTGCAGATGAAGACGGAGACGCAGAATATACTGAAGTAGAAATACCGGTTGGCGCTCCAGATGATGCTGGCGATGACACTGATAGTGAAGACGACGATGCTGGTGATGATACTGGTGACGAAGCAAGCAACTAAATCTAATTTTGGTGAGTCTAAAGAAGCTCATAAAAAACTGTAAGAAACAGGATATTAAGGCACAGGAAGAGCTTTACAGGCTATATGCTGATAAGCTCTTTGGCCTGTGCCTTAAATATTCTTCCGGTTATCATGAAGCCGAAGATAATCTTCAGGACGGCTTCCTTACCATTTTTGAAAAAATCTCCCAGTACAAAGATCAGGGTTCCTTTGAAGGCTGGATGAAGCGTATCGTCATTAACACCGCTCTTCAGAAACACAGAAAACACAGGTTCTACGAAATTATAAACGAAGACCGCATGGAAGAACCCGAAGTTGAAGTTGAAGAAGATGATATTCGTGCAGATTTTCTGCTAAAGACTGTTCAGGAACTGCCAGACAGGTACAGGCAGGTTTTTAACCTCTATGCACTGGACGGGCATTCCCACCAGGAAATTTCGGAACTACTTGGGATTTCTGTAGGAACTTCAAAATCAAACCTTGCAAGGGCCAGGAACATTTTGAAGGATAAAATTGTGAGCCATCAAAACGACAGTCAGGCACAGTCATTATAACTGAAGTTGTTTAGCCTCAAAATTGATGAAGATGAAAGAAAGAAAAAACATAGACCGGCTTTACCAGGAGGGTTTCAAAGATTTTGAAGCTACTCCAAGGGAAGAGGTTTGGAAAAATATTGCCTCCCGGCTGGAAGAAAAGCAGCGCAAGAGGCCCCTTATTATTCCGCTATGGTACAAAGTGGGCGGGATCGCTGCCACTATTGCCATTATCCTGGGACTGGCTTATTTCATAAACACTGGACAGGAAGCAGCTGGGACGCAATTCGTGGTGGAAGATGAAGATATTTATCGTCCCGAGATCGAAATTCCAGAGAACAACGAAACTATTGAAGATGCCTCAGAATTGCTAAATACTATAATGTCGGGCGATGCCCGCAATTCTTCAAATTCCGGGTTGGCAAATTCTGAATATACTGAAGAAAGCAGCACAAATCCTTCAGAAAAGGAAAAAGAAAATACACCAACTGAAAAATATAAGGCCGATAATTGGCAAAATCAGGCACTCGCTCAAAATGCTTCAGATGAAGAAGATTCTTCTTCTGAAGAAAACAGAAATTCAGAAGCATTAGCTAACCAAAATGAAGATTCTGAACTCGCAGAAAGCCAGTTTGAACCAAAAAATGAAGAAAATTCCTCTGAAAATCAGTTCAGCGAAGAAAATTCCGAAGAAATTGTTCAAAATAGCAATGAAGAAGGCGTTGATGAAGAAAAAAATGCCCTTGCAGCGCTTGCCGAAGAAAAAAATAAACCAACTGTTGAAATAGCAGAGGCCGAAAAAGGCAAAATAAGGTTTAGCACCTTTGCAGCACCCATTTTTTATGACAATATGGGCAGTGGCAGTGCTATATCCCCAAATTTTAGCAATAATGAAACCAATTCCCAGGTGACCATGGCCTATGGGGTGAATGTTGCCTACACCTTATCTGATAAAATTAAAATACGTACAGGCGTAAGCAAGGTAAACCTGAGCCACGATACGAAAGAAATTTCCTATACCACTACAGCCTTTGCTCAAAATATTTCCAGCATTAATTACCGCAGCAATTTAAATGTGGTTGAAATTAGTGACGCTCCAACAGGTCTTCCAAATTTCGACCTGTCCAATAATGAATTTGGTTCTGTAGCAGGTACTGGTGTAATTCCAGGAGAAATAAATCAGCAATTTGGATTTATAGAAGTTCCTGTTGAGGTGGAATATGCTTTAATTGATAAGAAATTTGGTTTAAGTATTATTGGAGGTGGTAGTAGCCTTTTCCTGGATGAAAACAGCGTGAGCCTTGTTTCCAATAATCAGAAAACAGAACTGGGGGAAGCCAATAATATTAATAATGTTAGTTTTAGTACTAACATTGGTGTGGGATTGGGCTATGAAATTATTCAAAATTTTGAAGTTAATTTTGAACCTATTTTTAAGTACCAGCTTAATACATTTAAAAATACTGAAAATGTGCAACCGTTCTTCTTTGGAATTTATTCCGGTTTCAGCTTTAAATTTTAATCGAAAGAAGGGTTCCTAAGCTCCTGAAGAATTACCTCCCTGGTTTTATCTTTAAGAGCCTTTTTATCTGCCACTGTCATGCCTGTAGTTGGAATAAAGCGGTGCACTTTTGCCCGAAGCTTTCCCGGTCCACCAGAAAAGAAGTCATACGAAAAGCGCTTTTTCGTATCGTGAAAAGTAATAGTAACAACTGGGATCTGGTGTTCTATTGCCAGACGAAAAGGCCCATCTTTAAATTCATCCAGCAAAACGGTTTCATGACCGGGAACACCACCTTCAGGAAAAATGCAAATACTATTACCCTGCCTTAGCCTTCGCTGCGCCTCATTAAAAGCTTCCTGCCTGCTGCGCTGGCTCTTTCTATCCACCAGAATACAGGTTTGCCGGTAAAAATATCCAAAAAGCGGAATTTTAACTAATTCTTTCTTACCCACAAATATAAACGGATGCTTATTTACGGCCAGCATCAGCATAATATCCACCATAGAAGTGTGATTGGCAACGAGCATATAGCCTTTATCCCTCTCCATGTATTGCTCGTGCCTTACTTTTGGAAATAAACCCATCCCATACAAAATGCATTTTGCCCAAATCCTGGCGCAAACAAAATACTGCGGATAAAATTTTTCTGAAGAGGCCACTACCAGTAAAACCGGTAACATTATTATGATAGGCAGTCCCAGCAAAATATAAAACCAGAGACGCCATAAAGATAATGCGAACTTTTTAAGTACCCCCATAGGAACCAAAAGTACTAAAATGAGTCGACTGATTTCGCTAAAAAAGATAACTTTGTAAAAAATTGAAAAAGACCGATGTCCAGAATACTTACAGGAGTACAAAGTACAGGAACACCACATTTAGGGAATTTATTGGGCGCAATTATGCCGGCCATTAAAATGGCTAATCAGCCGGGAAACGATTCCTTTATTTTCATTGCAGATATGCATTCGCTAACCCAGATAAAAGATGCAGAAACTCTTAGAAACAATACCTATTCTGTAGCAGCTACCTGGCTCGCCTGTGGTCTGGACATAGAAAAAAGTGTTTTTTACAGGCAAAGCGATATCCCGCAGGTAACAGAACTTTCTTGGTATCTTAGCTGTTTTTTTCCTTTTCAACGTCTAACGCTGGCCCATTCTTTTAAAGATAAGTCAGACAGGCTTGAGGATGTAAATGCCGGGCTTTTCAATTACCCTATGCTTATGGCTGCAGACATTCTTCTTTATGATGCTGAAGTGGTGCCGGTGGGAAAAGACCAGTTGCAGCACCTGGAAATAACACGGGATGTCGCATCCAGATTTCATGCAAAAATTGGAGAGGTTTTTGTTCTCCCTGAAGCAAAAGTTGAAAAAGAAACGATGTATGTGCCGGGGACCGATGGTGAAAAAATGAGTAAATCTAAAGGGAATACGATCAACCTTTTTCAAACGGATAAAAAATTAAGAAAACAGGTTATGGGAATCCAAACGGACAGTACTCCGCTGGAAGAACCAAAAAATCCTGACACCTGTCACGTATTTGCCTTATACGAACTTGTTGCGACAGAGGCACAAGTCGCAGAAATGAGAGGAAATTATGAAGGTGGGAATTTCGGCTATGGCCATGCAAAACAGGCGCTTTTTGAAGTTCTCAAGGAAAGATTTAAGGAGCCAAGGGAGAAATATGAATATTATATGAATAACCTTCCGGAGCTGGATAAAGCTTTAAGTCTTGGTGCTGAAAAAGCTTCAGCAGTAGCCAATGACGTTTTAAAACGCGTGAGAGAGAAAGTAGGATATTGAAATGTTTAAGGTTGAAAGGCCGCCAAAGTAGATTCTTTCTTGTAAATAATATGAAGCTTCAAATAGAATATAAATCTGTTAACGTTGGTTTTTCTACTGATCAGGCTGATGAGGATCAAAACGGACAGAAATACCACTGGACAAAATCCTACGGAATTGACGATGTAGAGGAAGTACAAATATTAGAAGACGAAATATTTTTGCTCAATGCAGAATTAGAAGATGGAACCCAGCTTCAGAAGGAAATAAAGAATGTTTTTATTGTAAGAGTTATAACTGCAGATCACCAGAAGGATTACGCTGTTTCAGGGGAGCTGCTTCACGACACCAGCGAAATTACTGCAGAAAAAGACGGACTTAAAAATTTCTGTTTTTATTTAAATGAAGTTACCACGACTGTAGAAATAATTGAAGGAGTTTTTTTAACTGAAGATGAAGCTTACGGAGACGGTTTTGAAGTCATCTAATTGTCTACAATCCTCTTATTAAACAGCTTCAAACAACTTTCCCGGCAGTGGCCTTACAACTCCTTTTAACTCAAGATTTAACAAAAGGGAAGCGGCTTTATAAGTAGGAAAATTACAGTTTAAAGCAATAATATCAAGTTGTGCTTTACCAGAGTTCCGAAGATATTCAACGATCGTCTCCTCCTCTGGCTCCAATTCTACAAATAACTGCTTTTGAACGGCAGCATTTTTCTTTTGGATTTCCCAATTTAAGATATAGACAAGGTCTGCAGCAGAAGTGAGCACATGGGCATTTTGTGATTTAATTAGATTATTACAGCCTTTGCTGTGAAGATCTCCAGGACGTCCAGGCACTGCAAACACTTCCCGGTTATATGAGTTGGCAATATCTGCCGTAACTAAAGAACCTCCCTTTTCGGCACTTTCAATAACTATGGTGGCTTCGCTTAACCCCGCAATTATCCTGTTCCGCTTCAGGAAATTATTACGATCAAAGTCATCTGTACTCCAGAAATCAGTGAAAAAACCACCATTCTCCTCCACCTGGGACATATAGCGTTTATGAACCTTTGGGTAAATCTGGTTGAGACCGTGTGCAAGGCAACCAACAGTTTGCAGCCCGTGCTTAACCGCAGCTTTTTGTGCTGTAATATCCACACCATAAGCAAAACCCGAAATAATCACGGGATCAAGCGGACTAAGCTCCTCGATTAATTCTTCACAAAAAGCCGTGCCGTGACTACTAATCCTTCTGGTGCCAACAATACTTATAATCTTCTTTTGATGCAAATCGATATTACCTTTTTTAAAAAGCAGGATTGGACCGTCAAAGCAGTGTTTTAATTTATCGGGATAATCTTTGTCCTGAAAATATGAGTATCCAATGTTGTTCTTTTCTATAAATTTCAGTTCATTTTCTGCAGCTTTAAAATGATCGGTTTTGTGAAGATCCTGAATCCTTGATTCTCCAATTCCGTTTATCTTTAGTAAATTCTGTTTCTTTTCTTTAAAGATCGCTTCCGCAGAACCGAAGTGCCTGATGAGCTTTTTTGCTGTACTATCCCCCAGATTGGGGATATGCTGCAGAGCAAGGATATTAATAAGTTCAGAGGAATCCATTAATGGAATTTGGCTAAAAATACAGAAAAAAACATTTGTTAATAAAATTTCTTTAGGTAACTTTATCCTTCTGCTGGAACTCTTATTTTTGTACCGATGAACATAGCTAAGCATATTCAGGATTTACTCTATCGTTACGAATGCGTGATACTTCCGGGCTTTGGAGCTTTCCTTTCCCAAAAGCAATCCGCTCATATAGATGAAGACACACAATCTTTTCATCCGCCAAAAAAGACCGTTTCCTTTAACCGGCAATTACAGAAAAACGATGGGCTTCTTGCTAATTACATAGCAGAGGCTGAAAAAGTTTCTTATAGTAATTCTGTTTACGCAATTAGTGAGTTTGCAGCTTCACTCGAAAAAAGCTTAGAGGAAGATAAGCAGGCAGATTTGGCAAATATCGGCAAGTTTATCTTGTCTTCAGAAGGTACCCTCGCCTTTGAACCTTACGATAAGGTTAATTATTTTACAGATTCTTTTGGACTGGATTCTTTCCAGGCAGGAGTGGTAAATAGAGAGGTCTACAAGAAACAGGTTGAAGAAATTGAAGAGAAAACTCCTTTCCTTTTTACTCCGGAAAGACGCAAATCTTCTTATTTAAAGTATGCAGCAGTAGGAATTATAGCACTTGGTCTATCCGGTCTTGCAGGATTAAATATTTACAGCGATCAGGTTTCCAAACATAATATTGCAGAACAGCAGGAAGCCGAAGGACAGCTTCAGCAACAAATTCAGCAGGCAACTTTTATAATTGATAACCCTTTGCCGGCAATAACATTTAATGTTGATAAGCAATCCGGAAATTACCATATAGTAGCCGGAGCTTTCAGGATTGAAGAAAATGCAGCAAAAAAAGTAGACGAACTTCGTGCTGAAGGGCATAAGGCCCGCTTAATAGGAGCCAATAAATACGGGCTTCACCAGGTTGTGTATTCGAGCCACCAAACCAGAAGAGATGCAATAAACATGCTTCGGGAAGTAAAAAAATCAAACGAATCTGCCTGGTTGCTCATTCAGGAACTTTAATACTTCTTTAGGGCTTAAATCGTCTTCTACGCCTTATTTTTGCTGAAAATTGCAATATTTGATAATGGACGCAAAAACACCTGCAGAGTCAAGAACCATTTTAACAGATCTCGTACTTCCCAGCGAAACTAATCCACTAAACAACTTGTTTGGGGGAGAATTGCTGGCGCGTATGGATCGTGCTGCAAGTATTGCTGCCCGCAGGCATAGCCGCAGGATTGTGGTAACTGCTTCTGTAAATCATGTAGCATTTAATAAAGCAGTTCCACTCGGGAGTGTTGTGACTGTAGAAGCTGCTGTTTCCCGTGCTTTTAAATCTTCTATGGAAATTTTTATAGATGTATGGGTTGAGGACAGGGAAAGCGGCCAACGCTCTAAAGCCAATGAAGCAATTTACACGTTTGTGGCGGTAGATGAGACGGGTGCTCCCATAAAAGTTCCGCCACTTGAACCTGAAACAGATCTTGAAAAAGAACGTTTTGCTGCCGCCCTTAGGCGCAAACAACTAAGTCTGGTTCTCGCTGGAAAATTAAAACCAAATGAAGCTACAGAGTTAAAAGCTTTATTTGATTAAAAACCTATTTTCTTTTACTCTTTAATTGATTTTGAAGTGATGCCTCAAAAACGGCAATTATCGATAAGTTGCCTGAAGAAAAGCCTCTAAAGAAGATTAATAAAAGGCATGGGACCTACATTTGATAAACCCAGTCTGCCGGATTCATTTTTTGGGTGTTTTTAAAAATGAGAAAGTGTAGGGTGGTTTTTCCTGTACTCCGGTTAGTGGCAACTTCTCCTATTTCCTGCTCTGTGCTCACCACATCCCCTTTTTTCACATAGACCTTATCCAGATTGTCATATATTGTAATATAATCTCCGTGCCTCACCATTACTGCTTTATTTGCGCCTTTTAGTACCTGTACCTCACTCACGGTTCCGTTAAAAACTGCCCTAGCCTTTCCTCCTGTATCCGTATCGATATTTACACCATTGTTATTAATCCTGGCTGTCTTAACGATAGGGTGCGGATGTTCACCAAACTGCATAGTTACCACTCCCGTTTTTACCGGCCATGGTAATTGGCCTTTATTCCTGGCAAAATCTGCAGCCAGGGCTTTTGCCGCGGGAGTTAGCTTAAATACGTCACGGGACGTAGAACCACTTTCCTCATTTGCTTTTGCAATAGATGCCCTAATCATTTCATCAATCTGCTGGTCAATTTTATTAATTTCCCGTTGCCGCTGTTTGATTTGAGCTGCAAATTGTCCCTCTTTTTGATTAATTGTGGCCATTAAAGCCTGTTGCGATTTTCGGTTTTCTTCAAGTTGCTGCCGTGTTTTCCGGTTTTCAGCGATTAATTTTTCTTTATCTTCTTTCTGGCTGGCCAATGTAGAATTTAAACGCTGTAAATCTTCAGCACGCGACTTTATTTGCTCTCCCTGCTGTTTCCTGTAGTTCGTATATTGTTTCATATACTGAAGGCGCTTATATGCCTGTAAAAAGCTTTCTGAAGATAAAAGGAACATCACCCTGCTCTGTTGGGATTTACTTTTATACGATCTCTCAACCATTCTTGCGTAATCCTCCTTCAGCTTTTCCAATTCTTTACGCAGGGTAGAGATCTTTCTCGTATTTGTATTAATTTCCTGCGTGAGCAGGTTCGCCTGTTGGTTTGTTACCTTTATGAGATTTTCTGTACTCTTTATTTGCTGACTCAAATCTTCAACTTGCGTCAAAACAGATTTTTCTTTCTGCTTATTAGTAGATCTTAAATTATTAATCCTTTTTATTTCATTGCTAAGTTCCAGTCGCTTTTTCTCCAGTGTTTCCCGGTTGGTCTGAGCATGACTGGTAAAACCTGCACATATCACAACCAGAAACAAAGTAATATTTAGGATCTTCTTCAGCTTCATTTTACACTTATTTCATCATATCCCGAAGGAATGTCAAATGGAAAGCTCACTTCTTCATCAAAAACTACAGAACGATAAGTAATTTCAATATTGGTAGGCTGCCCACCTTCATTAGCAATTATCTTGATATTCTCCGGAAATACCTTTCCATTTATCGTCTGATAATTAGAATAAGTCACTGTCACACTTCTGCTTTCAGATTCCTGTGCAAGTTGCTGTGCAGATGCTTTTAAGTGCGAGGGATCAAGTAGAAACATTTTCTTGATACGCCCCATTTCTTCAGGTAAAAACTGGTAACCTCTTGGGCTCTGCACCATTTCGTAAGCATCTTCCCTAAGGTCATAAATCGCCTGGCCAATTAATAAATTCTGAAGCTTATTAAAATCTAGAGGAGTTCCCAACCATTCACTAATTAAACTGAAGTCACCATCAAAATAGCTTTTGCTGATTTTCTCATAATAACTTACAGAATTTGGGGTAATGTAAACTTTCGCTATTGGAAATCCCAGAACAGTGGCGCTCATCCAGATCGCTTTATCTTTTTCCATCCTAAAGCTCAGGTTTACTGACTGCGTTTTCTCCTCATCCTGATAAACTGCTTTTAATTTTCCCGATACGGTGTTGTACTGAATTTCATTATCGTAGTGCCTGGCTATAATATTGACTGCTTCGGCATCTTTGGTTACTATTTTTTTAGCCCCACGTCCACCTCCACAGGAAACAAGTACTACGGCTAACACTAATAATACTGCTATTCTCTTATACATTTAATTTATTTCTTTCATTAACATTTCGGCTTTTCGGCTGAATTCTTCTGCCTTTTCTACCTTGTCTAATCCGGCATTGGCTATTGCAAGCTGAGCATAAATGTCTGCTTCCATTCGCCTGTCTTCAATTACATAATCCAGACCAAATGTAAGAATTTCTTCTGCTTCCCGGTATTCCTCCAGAGCATTTAAAGTTAAGCCACGAAGCAGATAGAACACTGGCTGTGCAGGGAAAATTTCCAGTGCACTTTCACTCAATTTATTTGCTGCTTCCATTTCCCGAAATTCAAGTTGAAGCAAAAGAGCATTCTTGGTAAGATTAAAGTTATTCGAATCCTGCTTCAGCCCCTTCTGAAAATATTCCAGTGCTTCTTTCTTCCTGTTGTTCATTAGAAAATATTGCCCAAGTTCCTGATACAGTTCCGGTTTTCCCTCAAGTTCAGAAAGCAATTCTGCTACGTCCATCAGCTCCTCTTTAAATTCAGGATTTTCTTGTGCAAAAAGTAAAAAATCATTCAGCACCTTGTATTTAGAATCAGCATCAACTTCTTCGCTTTTAAATACGATTTTCATCGAATTAACAGCCTCTTTAGGCTCTCCCCTGTTGAGATAAAACTTATACAATGCCAGGTGAACCAATGTGGAACCCGGGTTGATTTCAAGAAGTTCCTGAGCAGCCCTGTAAGCTTCCTCATCATTACCATCCTGACTATAAACATAAATAAGATTCAGATAATTTTGCTCATTTTCAGGATCGGCAGCAATTCCTTCTTCAAGATTATCTATTTGTGCGACGGTATTATTTGTGAGCGCATATATCTGCCTGCGCATTCTTTCCCGGTAACTACTGTTTCCAAGTCTTTGGTCAAGCTCATCAAGAACGCTTAAAGCCTCGTCGTATTCCTGATTGAGCATATAAACATTAACAAGATCTTCAATATAATATTTGTCTATTTCAACAAGCCTCTTGATCACTGAAATTGCAGCGGCATAATCCTGAACTTCCATATGTGTGCTATATAGCTCTGCCAGGATTGCTTCTCTTCCAGGCTCAAGATCGTGTGCTATATTAAAATTTTCCACGGCCTTTTCATACTTCTCCATCGCCCGGTAATTCTTTCCAATTTCGAAGAAAATGACTGCATTTTCTGGTTGCAGCTCCTTACAGACTTCCAGTGCAGTTATAGCTTTTTCGTAGTTTTCTATGCCCTTTTGCTTAAGTGCCTCGAAGAAATTTTCCTGAAACTGATCTGAAACATTACCCAAATCATCCTTGTTCACCTCCTGAATTATAGGCTGCTCTTCCTGGGCAAATGCCCCCTGAAAGAGTGCAGTACCAAAAATGGCAAATATCAGGATCGTTCTTCTCATCTATAGCAATTTCAAACCTGTTGCAGGTATTTCCTTAAAAATCTCACAGATCCCGTGAAGGAAAACCTGTGAGATCTATATTTATATTATTCTAAAACAGAATAATCCCCAATACTAATTTCGGTAAAATCCCCATCGAACCTTGCGAAGTTTCCTATCATGGCATTATCCAGTTTTGCATTTTTTACTTCAGCAAAAGTCTGAATTAAACTGTTTTTTATTGTGGAATTGGTGATTTTAGTACCATCTCCAATAGAAACATTGGGGCCTATTTTTGCATTGGTCAATTCTACATTTTCACCAATGTAACAAGGCTCGGTTATTTCAGAATCTTTTATTTTAACAGAATCAGAAATCAGCTTTTCCCCTTCCTGATGTAAAAAATTAAGCATTCTACCATTAGTTTCTACAGTAACATTTTTATTTCCGCAGTCCATCCACTCATCTACCTTTCCGGGCACGAATCGTAATCCGTTTTGCTTCATAGCTTCAATACCGTCATTAATTTGATATTCACCGCCCCTGATGATGTTGTTATCAAGTACTCCCTGCAACTCCTTCTTCAACACAGCGACATCTTTAAAATAATAAATGCCGATAATTGCCAAATCTGAGACATAATCTTCAGGCTTCTCTACAAGGTCTGTAATTTCCCGTTTGTCATTAAGCTGAACCACACCATAAGCACTCGGATTGTCGACCTGTTTCACCCAAATCACACTGTCGGCATCTTTATCTAACGTAAAATCTGCTTTAAAAAGTGTATCGGCATAAGCGATAACTGCCGGGCCACTCAGGGATTCTTTTGCACACATAATGGCATGGCCTGTTCCCAAAGGCTTATCCTGATAATAGATACTACATGCAGCACCCAGGCTTTCTGCAATCCTCTTAAGATCTGTCTCCACTTTTTCACCAAAATCTTCCCCAATGATAAAAGCTACTTCATCAATCTTCTCATCCAGGACCTTGGCAATATCTTCCACCAAACGGTGTACTATAGGTTTTCCTGCAATAGGTATTAAAGGTTTTGGCACAGTTAAAGTATGAGGTCGTAATCTTGATCCACGACCTGCCATTGGTACAATAATCTTCATTTTAAAGTTGTTTGTCTCTTTAGCCCTTCAAAAGAAGGAGCTTAGAAGAATTAATAATTCAAATTTATTTTTAGTTATTTCCAGTACTTCCAAAGCCTCCAACACCCCGTGAAGTTTCTCCAAGAATGTCTACTTCTTCCCAGGAAATATGTTCGTGCTTAGCAATTACCATTTGTGCAATTCTCTCCCCGTTTTCTACAGTAAAATCTTCATTGGAAAGATTCACAAGAATCACACCGATCTCTCCGCGATAATCTGCATCTATGGTTCCGGGAGCATTAAGAACTGTAATTCCCTTTTTTGCAGCAAGGCCGCTTCTTGGCCGCACCTGGGCTTCATAGCCTTCCGGTAGTTCTATAAAAAGTCCCGTCTTAATAACAGCCCTTTCTAAAGGTTTTAGTAATACTTTTTCTGAAATGCTGGCCCGCAGGTCCATTCCTGCCGAAGCTTCAGTTTCATAATGCGGTAATTTGTGTTCAGACTTGTTTATTATTTTGATTGTCATTGATCCAATATTTGTTTTAAATCTTTGCGTTCATTGAAAAAAGTAATGAGCAGGAACAAAATTACAAAAGACGATCCTGCCAGGTAGTTTTCCCGGAAAAATTTAAAGGAAATTAAAGAAAGTAGTATTGATATAAGTAAATACATCCCTATTTTTTTAAGGTTATAGGGTACAGGGTAATATTTCCTGCCTAGAAAATATGAAATGAGCATCATACTTCCATAAGCCGCTAACGTGGCCCAGGCCGCAGCCATAAAACCTATAACAGGGATTAGAAGAACATTAAAAAGAACAGTAACCACAGCACCAAAAATTGAGATGTACATTCCCATCCTGGTTTTATCTGTTAATTTATACCAAACTGCAAGGTTGTGGTAAATTCCCAGAAAAAGATTTGCCAACAGAACAACCGGAACAATAGCGAGCGTGAACCAATATTCCTCGTCCCTTATAAGAAGTTTTTTAAAGAAATCTATATAGACCACCAGTACAACCAGGATAAGACTTCCCGCTATGACAAAATACTCAAGGATCGTGGCGTAAGTCTGCCTGGCGTTCTCCTGCCTGGAATGATTAAAGAAAAAAGGCTCTGCCCCCATTCTAAACGCCTGAATAAAGATCATCATAAAAACAGCAAGTTTATAACAACCTGCATAGGCTCCCATAACTTCGTCTGAAATCATTTCTTTAAGCAGTAGTTTATCCAGATTTTCATTGATGAAAAAGGCCAGTCCCGCCACCATAACCGGCCAGCCGTATTTCCACATTTGCTTTAAAATACTAAAACTGAAGTTGACTTTTGTTTTAAAAAAGTAAGGAAGCAAAATGAAAAATGTCACAGCACTCGCCGCAAGGTTTGCAATGAAAATATATCCAACTTTATCTGACTCTGAATAGTGTGACAGGACGAGATCTGGAGAAAATTGTGAATATTCTGAAACAAACCAGAAAAAATAGAAGTTGAGAAGTACTACAACCGAAATATTCAAAACTTTCACTAATGCAAACTTTACAGGCCGATTAGTGGCGCGTAAATAAGCAAAAGGAATGACCACCAAGGTGTCCAGGGCCAGGATTCCAAGCAGATAGTTAAAATATTCTGGCTGAAGATCTACAAGGGTAGTGATCCAACCCCGGAAAATAAAAACCAGGATAAAGAAAATAACAGTAGTAACAGTCAGGGTAATAAAGGAAGTAGAAAAGACTTTATCCTTCTCTTTGGAATGGCTAAAAAACCTGAAAAAAGCGGTTTCCATACCATAAGTAAGAACCACATTAAAAAATGTAGCCCAAACATAAAATGTGGTATTAATAGAATATCCTGCCGGCCCGAGATATTCTGTGTGCAGCGGTACAAGAATAAAATTCATGAGCCGTGGCAAAACCGTAGCAAAACCGTAAATTATGGTGTCTTGAAAAAAGCGTTTTAACGTACTCAACAGGCAAGTTAGTTTTTACAAATATCCTAATAAATAAGAACTTAAATGCCTATTTCCCGTCTGTTATACCGGTAAGTTTAAAGTATTTTGTTTTGTTATTCTGACTAAACACCAGGATAGCTTCGTCACGTTCTATGTCAAATGGACTCTTTTCTGCTCTTTGAGGAGCTTTATTTCCATATTCCTCCCTGGGATCACTGCTCATTACCACTTCTGAATCTTTAGTGTTGAATTGCGCAACATACTCATTGGACAATTCCTCATTTTGTACAAGTGGAGATTTCATTCCGCGGAAGTAAACACTGTCAAGAGAAATCTGATTATCCTGAATTACTGCCACAGGAATGTGCAATTTCAATCCAGAACTTGCAGTAGTGGTATAAACATCCTGGAACTGCGCGGGTGCGCCCTCCTGCAGACCTTTGTTACTGCCACAGTTTGTGAAAAGACTAAAAACTAAAATAGTATTGAAAAGAAGGTATATATGTTTCATAATGGATGTTTATTAAAGATAATGATTCAAAATAGATGCCAAAGAAAAACCCGTAGCTATTTGCTACGGGTCGATATAGTTTCATTTTAGTCTTAACCCCTCGGCTTTTAACTAGGATTTTAATTATTCAAAGCCTCAGCACCACCGACAATTTCTAAAATCTCGTTAGTAATAGAAGCCTGACGTGCTTTGTTATAAGATAGTTTAAGATCGTCCCTAAGCTCTGTCGCATTTTCAGTTGCTTTGTGCATCGCCGTCATACGTGCGCCATGTTCTGAAGCAAAAGAATCACGTAACGCTTTATAAAGCTGCATTTTCAGAGATTTCGGAATAAGCTCTTTTACAATTTCTATTTTTGAAGGTTCAAAAATATAATCCAGTTGCTTTGTTTCTTCGGTATCAAATTGCTCAATAGGAAGAAACTGCTCTTCTGTTACTATTTGTGTTGCGGCATTCTTAAACTGGTTATAGACGATTTTGATCTTATCATATCGCTCGTCCAGGAATAACTGCATCAATTCTTCAGCTATTTCAGCAACATTATCAAAAGTCAGCTCATCATAAATTTCATTATTGTTCTTGTAAATACTGAAATTTCTGGATAAAATATCGTTTGCCTTTTTACCAATAGTGTAGATTTCGACGTTCTTTCCAGGATAATCAGCCTTCGCTTTGTTCCTTACTGCTTTAATAATATTAGTATTAAAAGCACCTGCCAAACCTCTGTTAGAAGATATGGCAACAACCAGTACATTTTCAACTTCCCTTTCTTCAGAAAACTTGCTGCTCGCATCATCATCCAGGGTTGCACTTAAATCCTGTAGTAACTGAGTTAGCTTTTCAGAATAAGGACGCATTGCGGTGATGGCATCCTGCGCCTTACTCAATTTTGCAGCAGAAACCATTTTCATGGCGCTGGTGATCTGCATCGTTGAAGATACCGAAGTTATCCTGTTACGTAAATCTTTTAAGTTTGCCATAATCCCCACTTAATCTCCCCAAAGGGGAGAAAATTAATTTAGTTCATAAATAACCCCTCCCCCTCGGGGAGGATGGGAGGGGAATTTACTTAGCCTTTATTTTTATATTTTGAAGAAAGCTCTTTTGCCACAGAAGTTAAGGTATCTGTAACCTCATCTGTGAGTTTACCTGCTTTCAAAGTGTCTAAAGTATCTCTGTGCTTAGCATCAAGATACTCAAGATAATCTTTTTCGAACTCCCTTACCTTTTCTACTGGTACATCTCTTAGAAGGTTCTTGGAACCTGCATAGATAATCGCTATCTGATTTTCTACCGGATAGGGATCGTTTTGCCCTTGTTTAAGGATCTCCACGTTTCTCTTACCTTTTTCGATCACACTTAGTGTCGCAGGGTCAAGATCTGAACCAAACTTAGCAAAAGCTTCCAATTCACGGAACTGGGCTTGGTCCAGTTTTAAAGTACCTGCAACTTTTTTCATAGATTTAATCTGTGCGTTACCACCAACACGTGATACAGAAATACCTACGTTAATCGCCGGACGAACACCAGAGTTAAATAAATCTGAAGTCAGAAATATCTGTCCATCCGTAATCGAAATCACGTTGGTTGGAATATATGCCGAAACATCTCCTGCCTGTGTTTCAATTAGCGGAAGTGCTGTTAAAGAACCGCCACCTTTTACCTTATCCTTTAAAACATCCGGAAGGTCGTTCATTTCCTTCGCAATATCATCGTTATCAATAATCTTAGCCGCACGTTCAAGTAATCTTGAGTGAAGAAAGAATACATCCCCGGGATATGCTTCACGACCCGGTGGACGACGAAGTAAAAGTGATACTTCACGATAAGCAACCGCCTGCTTGGATAAATCATCAAATACGATTAGTGCAGGACGACCTGTATCTCTAAAAAATTCACCTATTGCAGCACCGGCGAACGGAGCATAAACCTGCATTGGAGCAGGGTCTGATGCGTTTGCAGCAACAATAGTAGTATAAGCTAAAGCACCTTTGTCTTCCAACACTTTCGCAATACCTGCAACTGTAGAAGCTTTCTGGCCAATAGCAACATATATACAATAAACCGGTTCCCCGGCATCATAAAATTCCTTCTGATTTAATATAGTATCAATACAAACAGTGGTTTTACCTGTCTGACGGTCACCAATTACAAGCTCCCGTTGTCCTCTACCTACAGGAACCATGGCATCAATAGATTTAATTCCTGTTTGCAAAGGCTCGGTTACCGGCTCACGATAAATAACACCAGGAGCTTTTCGCTCAAGCGGCATTTCAAAAGTTTCACCTTCTATAGCTCCCTTACCGTCTATGGGGTTACCTAAGGTATCAACCACACGGCCAACAATACCTTCACCAACTTTAATAGATGCAATACGTTGTGTTCTCTTCACTACAGAACCTTCTTTAACCTGCCTGTAAGGTCCAAGGAGCACAACCCCAACATTATCTTCTTCAAGGTTTAGTACAATACCTTCAAGGCCACCTTCAAATTGGACCAATTCCCCGTATTGTACATTGGCAAGGCCATAGACATTGGCGATACCATCACCAACGGTTAGGACAGTTCCAACTTCGTCTAATGAAGCCTCTGCTTCAAAACCTGATAATTGTCTTTTTAATATTGCTGATACTTCAGCAGGATTTACTTCTGCCATAATTATTTGTTATATAATAACACGTTTAATTGCGTAAATTTTTAAATTTTTGAAACGTATGAATTGTCTTTAAACTTTCTTTTCAGGTTATCAAGATTTCTGGCAATACTTGCATCATATTGCAAATCTCCAATTCTTAATATAAACCCACCAATCATGCTCTCGTCAATCACATTTTTGACAATAGCACCGGCACCTGTTAATTCCTTTATCTTATCCTGAATTTTACCGCTGAGCTCTACACTATAAGGAACGGCAGTAGTAACAATAGCCTCCTGTAGTCCACTTGTGTTATGGTAAAGTTTAAGATATTGCTTTGCTACAGCATCAAGGTTGTTAATCCGTCCATTTTCGATAAGTATATCAAAAGCTCCAAGTGTAACTCCGTTGGCATCCTTAAAGATTTCCTTTAAAGCACTTCTTTTAACACTATCTTTAATGACGGGGCTCTTTAGCATATTCTTCAGATCGCTACTTCCGGCTATAGTTTGAACTATAGTGTCCATATCATTCTTAACATCTTTAGTGACATTGTTGTCACCTGCCAAAGAAATTATTGCCTTTGCATATCGTTGTGCTGCCCTTGTTCCCTTCATAGCAACTAATTTAAAGTCACATCACCAAGCATATCATCGATCATCTGGTGCTGCTTTTCTTTACTTGATAATTCTTTACGAATCACTTTTTCTGCAATTTCTATAGAAAGGCTTGCAACCTGATTTTTAATATCAGCCATTGCTGCACGTTTTTCCATTTCTATACTTGCTTTAGCCTGAGCTACAATACTATCGGCTTTTTCCTGGGCTTCTTCAGCAGCATCTGCCACTATTTTTTCTTTTAACTCCCTCGCTTCCCTTAAAACAGCATCTCTCTCTGCCCGGGCTTCCTGCATAAGCTTTTCATTATCGGCCTTAAGATTTTGCATTTCCTTTCTTGCATTCTCTGCAGAGGCCAGCGAGTCATTAATAGTTTCTTCTCTTTGTCTAAGACCATTTAAAACGGGTTTCCAGGCGAACCTGGCCATTAAAAATATCAATATCAAAAAAACAATGGTTTGCCAAAAAAACAAGCCATATTCAGGAGTAATTAAATCCATAGTTTATTTAGAAAATAGTTAAAACATCATTTTAAATAAAGCCTCTTCGCAACCAACCGTTGCGAAGGGACTTTAGTAATTTAATTATCTTAATACACCTAGTAAAGCGGCAACCACTCCAAAAAGAGCAACACCTTCTACAAGTGCAGCAGCGATAATCATAGCTGTCTGGATTTTACCAGAAGCTTCCGGCTGACGGGCAATAGCATCCATGGCAGAGCCACCGATTCTACCAACTCCAATAGCTGCTCCCACAACTGCCAAACCAGCACCTAAAGCTGCAAGACCTACATACAATAATTCCATAGTTGAAAAATTTAAATAATTAAAAATTAATGATGTTCATGTTCCTCAACCGCCATCCCGATAAACAGGGCTGACAGAATCGTAAAAATAAACGCTTGAAGGAATGCTACCAGCAATTCCAGTACTGTTATAAATAATGCAAAAGGAACAGATATTCCTGCAACCCCTGCGTTTTCCAATAAAAATATCAACCCAATTAAACTCAGGATAATAATATGTCCTGCAGTAATGTTCGCAAATAAACGAATCATAAGTGCGAGTGGCTTGATAATAACTCCCATTATTTCTACCACTGCCAAAATTGGTTTCACAAAAGTAGGGATCCCTGGCATCCAAAAGATGTGTTTCCAGTAATCTTTACTTCCGTTAAATATTATTAACGCAAGAGTAAAAAGTCCAAGAGAAACCGTTACTGCAATATTTCCTGTTACATTCGCCGCTCCGGGCAATAAACCTAAAAGATTGGTAATCCAGATAAAGAAAAATACCGTTAATAAAAAAGGCATGAACTTCATATATTTTTTCTCACCTATCTGCGGCCTTGCTATCTCATCCCTAACAAAAAGAACAAGTGCCTCAAGTGCATTATTCAATCCTTTTGGAGCATGCTTATTCTTGGTGTGATGGCTGGCCAGGCTACGGAACAAGATAATCATTAAAACAACGGTAATTAACATTGCTGCCACGTTCTTGGTTATAGAAAAATCCCAGGGCTTACTGGCATTTACAGGATGATGCTCCTCATCTAATTCCAGGGTTTGATCCCCATCTTCCAGACGGTAAATCTTTTCATGGTAATTCACAAAACGCATCCCGTCCTTCTCGACAACATATTGCCCTTCAGTATCATGATGAAATTCACTGGACATAAAAGTTACAAGTCCATTATCTGTAAACAGGATGATAGGAAGTGGAATTGTAAAAGCATCCTCTCCCTCTCCAAAAAAATGCCACCCATGGGAATCTCCAATATGGTGCATAATCATGTCCGTCGGATTAAATTTTTCTTCTACTTCTTCAACAGTTTCGTGCTCCTGTGCAAATGAAATTAAAGGAAGTACGGCAAAAGCTAGTGTAAAGTACACTTTAATCATAAAAGATTTGTGTGCTGTCATGTTACCTGTTCTACTTAAAAAAATTGTGGGCTCTAAATTTCCGTGCAAAGGTATACTTTTAATTTTTATCTGAAAGTCCGCCCCTCAATTTTTTAACCCAAATCAACCTTTTCGTGATATTATTGATTGTCAGTTAATTATTTTGAATTGATAAGTTTTACAACATAAATTGTTTCGAGGATCAAAAAGAAAAAATAAGGAAGAAAAAATGAAATTAAACTGCCGAAAATAGCTTCAACCTCAGCTAGCATCATGGGTAATAGAAAAATAATTGCTGCAAGCATCTTAAAAAGGCTTAGACCCATAAAAGCAAGACCCGTTTTATCTTCAAACTTCCCATGGATAAAAACCAGCGCAAAAAATATTAGAAAAGTAACCAGAAAATGAAAAGTATAAATGGAGAATATACTATAATACAATTCTACCTCAACTATATAATGAATGATTAGAAATTGAAAAAAACTTAAAATAAGGGCAAAAGGAATCAGAATCTTTAAAAATGCAAGTAATTTTCCTTTCATTATTTCTCGTCTTTATTCATGTCACTAATTCCACGATAAACCTGGTATAAAGCTATAAAAACACCCAGCAGGGAAACACCTATCGTAAAAGCTGAGTATTTATTCGGAAACTTTTCATCCAGCCAAATGCCAAAGAAAACTCCAGCAGCAATAATAATTCCCATCTGGAAAGCAATATTTATAAGATGCAGGTATTTTCGCTGATCGTCCTTCACTTAAAATTTATTCATTAAATCTATCCAGATACGCTTCAAGATTCTTCTGAATCTGAACTATTCTATAGTTTTCATTCGAAATAACAACTGGTTCCCGCTCCACCCTGTAATCTTTATTTATCTGAAGCAATTCAGCAAAACCAAGAGAAGTCTCTCTGCGCTTAAGCCCATGCACCGCTACAAAATTTATATCAGGATCATAAACATCTATTGAAACCGAAAGTTGATCGTAATTTAAATCCACCAGCGCCTGGTCGATTTTCTCCTTCAGTTTAAACATTTCCTCTTCTTCATTCACACCAAAAGCATATAAAAGTTTAAAGCTGCTTTGCTCATTTTCTTCAGCAAAAGTAAGACTTTCCAACTGGGGAATCGTCCGGTTATAAATATCCTGCGCCTTTTTTCCTTCTTCGGTTTGAGGATATGTTAGTGCGAGCTGATTTAATGCTTTTTTGTAATCTGCCAAACCATGCAGCCTCCCAATTGCCATAGCTTTTAGCAGTTCCAGTTTTGGAACAATTTCATCACCCGTATATTGAGTTGCCAAAGCAGTAGTTTCTGCAATGACTTCAGCATATTCTTCTGCTTCAAACTTTCTATAGATGTCATCATAAGCAGCATCGGGAGAATTGCCATTTTCAGCAAGGCTCTGCGGATTTTCAATATAAGCAGCGTAACGGGAATCCGGATGATTTTGAAGTATATCCTCCTTCATAATTTCCATTTCCTGAAATCTGTCAGATGCCTGATAAGCTTTATACAAATTATATTTTGCCGGTAGTACCAGACGTTCTTCCGGTAAATTTTCCAGAAGCACCTCCAGTCTTGCTGAAGCCAGATCGAACTCCCCATACTTCTCGTTGTAGATAATCCCCAGTTGATAATAGGCAAAATCCCGTTCCCTTGTTAAACTATCCAAAATATAAGGATCATCCGGAATTTGACTCACGTAAGACATGGCATCAAAACGAGGATCTGTTGCTATATCAATCTCCAAAAAGTCATTTTGTACCTGCTCTGTACCGGCAGAAATATTATTATCTCCCCATCGCCAGTTATCTGAAAGTTCTCTTCTACCCCAGGTTCGCAGGAATTCACGCGCACCATTGTTTACAAGGGATTCATTGTAAAAATAGAAATTACTCACAGGGCCTGAAGTATTTCCAGCCATTGGAACTGCAGGGCCAAAAGTGTTTTGTGATAATGCCAGATCATTTCTTCCGGCAAGTACCTCTTCAGTATACGTAGCTTTTAGGTCGGTAGTGTAGGTTGTGAAATAGGCAATCTGTTCTTCTTCTGAAAGGTTGGCTATTCTTAGAATACTATCATTTTTTTCAGCAATTTCTTCATACTGAATAATGTCCTCCAGGTTATTTCTTTTCTTCTTAATAGTCCTGAATTCCCTCAGTTGAGGGGACATTGTTGCCAATGTACTGTCAAAATACAAACTTGCCTCCCGGTATTCCCTGTTATCAAAGTTGATATTTGCCAAAATTTCGTAGTTGATGGATTTTAGGTAAGCATCACTGCGGGGTGAGCGAAGGGATTTATTGTAATATTCAATGGCAAGATCTGTAGAGTCGAGTCTGTTATAATATTCCCCAATCTGAAAGTAAATTTTATCCAGGAAAGGCCGGTTTTCCCTGTCTTCTTCCAGGTCTGTGAGTAATTCCCGTAACTCCTGAATATCTCCTGAATCATAGTCGAAGTTGCGCACCTTCTGTACCTGGGCATTTATCATATAAATCCTTGGAGACCTTCTGTTAAGATCAATTACTTCATCAAAAGCAATATTTGCCTGCTCTGGCTGATCCAGGAAATTGTGAAGCTGTCCCAGAATAAAATAATACCTTCCTTTTTCTTCATTCTTTTTGGTGTATTCAGCAGCAGTCTGTAACGGAGCAATTGCGCTATCCTGGTGTTCCAGATTAATATAGGCCTGGGCTAGAGTGGCATTGGCATCTGCCAAATCCTGCTCTTCGAGGTTATAGTTATTGATAATCCGCTTTAAATTTTTAATTGCCAGCCTCTCATTTTCAAGACGCATGTTGGTCTTCTCCCGCCAGATTTGTGCGTAATTTATATTATCGCTTGCAGGATACTTGTGAAGAATATAATTAAAGGCTTCCAGGGCAGGAACAAAACGCTGATCGAAATAACGGGCTTTTCCCAGCAACAGGTAAGCTTCATCTATCTGCGGATTACGTTCCTTACCATCAATCAACATCGAGTGACGCTGGATTGCTTTTACCGCCTTCTCCTCTGCCCTTCCAAAATTTTGGTTTCTAATACTGTCCGGAAGCGTGATATTTTGATCGATCTGCATTCTTTCAACAGGCAGAATGTCCCAGTAATTATCGGCATAATTCTGGTTTAATTCTTCACGACCCTGTTGCAGCGCAAGACTCCCGTTGTAAAGCGTATTATATTCTGTAGTTACAGCGTGCCAGTTGCGGCTAAGGAAAGTATCCTTTCTTCGGGAACAGCTAAATATGATGCTCACGATTAAAATAAGAAAAGGAATTCGGGTAAATCTGTTCAAAATCAGCGATTTCTTAGTACCATGCATAACTCAAAAACAGGTACTTTAGTGTGCAAAAATACGCTTCTTTTTACAAACACAAAGTGCAGCAACTTAGATTCCCTCTTTTGGCTCCTCTGCCTCAACCTGCTCCCCGGCAAAATATGTTTCGAGTTCTTTTAGTGTTGCTTCTGAAGTCTGAATATCTTTTACAATTATTCCTTTATCCAAAACCACAATCCGTTCACAAACTTCGGTCACGTGAATTAGATCATGGCTGGAAATTAATACGGTAGTTCCTGAAACTTCAGATAAATCCTTCAGGATTTTCTTTAAACGGAATTGTGTAGTGGGATCCAGATTTGCAAAAGGTTCATCCAGAATGACGACTTCGGGGTTACCAATAAGCGCGGCGATTATCCCTACTTTTTTCTGATTTCCCTTGGAAAGATCCCGAAGATACTTACTTCTGCCAATGATTTCGCCATTAAAAAAATCTTCAAACTGCGCAACAAAGGAATCAATGTCTGCACGGTTTCTATTCCTTAGCTCCCCTACAAAGTAGAAGTATTCTTCCGGAGTAAGGTATCCAATCAGGAAACTTTCATCTATAAAAGAAGAAGTAAAAGGTTTCCAATCTTCGCTCTGGCTTACCGTAATATCATTATTAAAAATATTACCCGTACTGGGCTGGATCAAATCCAGAAGAAGGCTGAAAAATGTGGTTTTTCCGGCTCCGTTATTTCCTACAAGACCAAAATTTTGGCCTGAAGGAATTTCCAGATGCTCAATATCCAGAACTTTTGTTCCGCCGTAAGCCTTGGAAAGATTTGTTGCTGTTATCATAATATTATTTTTTATTCGCCGCTTTGTTTAAAGCCTTGAATCATTGCGTATTTCCTCTTTTTGTAAGCACCTGCAAGAAAATCCAGCAGCTTAGACCTTAAAAACAAGCCAATAAGTCCCAGGAATGCTAAAATACCTAGAGCTGCATTAAAATTCAGGAATTTATTGGTGACCCAGAAGATAAGCATCGGGATTATCATTAAAGGAAGGGCTACCAGCCATTGGGCGGCGCCGGTACCCTGATAATTCATAAACGGACTTTTATCCAAATCAATCCTCTTTTTGTTAAAAGAGCCGGCATAAAGTAATAGCGGAACGTTTACCCCAATGTTATAGACCGCACAAACCATATTCAGCAATAAAATATTCCAGCCAAAATAAACGTAAGGGGTAGATAAAATTGCCAGTACCACTACGCTAAAGGTAATTAACCCGGCCTTTGATGCAAGATATTGCTTTAAAGGGATATTCTGGGCCATGATCATGGAATAATATGAAGAATCCCAACCGGGAATAAATTGGCCAAAATTCATCATAAACATGCCGGTAATTAGAATTCCAATCATAACAATGAATGCAGACATTTCCTGCTCTTCGACCTTATAGAATATTAGCCCATAGAAAACAAAGAAAAGAGCCAGATAGACGGTGGTTTTCGGTCTCTTATTTCGCCAGATCAGCTTTAAATCCTGCTGAAGAAAAGGGGCAATGCTGCCGAATTTCCGGGTCCAGACAAAATCGCTGGTATCTGCAGCTTTCGCTTTCTGCTTCAGGTTTGCATCCAGGTAAAACTTCTTTTCCAGGTTTAACTGATTCCATTTATAAAGTAGAACCAGAAGGATTACAGGAACAAAAGCGAGGTATGGGTGAGCCACCACAAAGTTTAAAGCTTCTCCAAATAATACCGTGATTTGAAAAATTCCAAAATAATCCAGCGCCGCAAGAACGGCCACAACAATTATAAAAGGTATAAGCGCCTTCAGATCGTCTGTAAAGCGTTTTTTAAGGATGAAATTGGTGAAATTCACACACAAGCTAAGCGAATACGCAGCAAGCATCCACGCAAGAATTTCAATAGTTGCGTAATCGCTTTCCACCATACAAAAGATTCCAAACGGGATTATAACAAAAAGCGGAAGTATATTGTAGAAAGAATAAAGTGATTTAGCGAGTACAAAATTTACCACTTTCCTTTTTGGAATTGGCTGGTTTAGCAAAGGCTTTATATCTATCACCGGCAAAGTCTGTAATAAAAACCGGAAAATTAGTTCACCTAAAAGCCATAGCAATACATACCGGTTGACCACCTCCAGAGGATCCTGATCTGGATAAAATTCCTTAAGCATTGGATATAGCCCTATTCCCAGCACCAAAAATGATCCGGCAAAGTAAAGCGCCATAAAAAGAAGGAAAATTTTAAGTCCTATACTTTTTCCAAAACTGGCCGACCTGAAAAAGGCCTTCCATTCCAGGGAGAAAAACAGTTTAAACATAATTTGCTGGTCTTTTATTACAAGTATAGAATTTTAGCGATTTGTTACACTTTAAAAACAGCTATACTTTGTATTTTTGCAAATAAATTTTTTTTGATGAGTCAATTTTATCCGCTAAAAATTAAAGAAGTAATTCGTGAAACTCCTCAGGCTGTAAGCTTATCTTTTGAGATTCCGCAGGATTTAAAAGGGGAGTTTAACTTTAAAGCAGGCCAGTACATCACGATAAAAACTGCTGTTGGAGAGGAAGAAGTGAGAAGAGCTTATTCCATTTGTTCAGCTCCTGAAAGCGAAGATTTTAAGGTTACGGTAAAGGAGGTTGAAGGAGGTAAATTTTCGGTTATTGCCAATAACAAACTTAAGGCAGGAGATATATTGGAAGTACATCCGCCCGAAGGGAAATTTGTCTTGACTCCCGCCGATGATGTTAATAATTACGCAGCCTTTGCTGCCGGTAGCGGTATTACTCCCGTTCTTTCTATCATAAAAACAGTGCTGTTTGAAGAGCCTAAAAGCAGGTTTATCCTTACCTACGGAAATAAATCCCCAGAAGAAACCATCTTTTTTAAAGAACTTCTGGATCTTCAGACAAAATTTCCAGATAGATTATTTATAGAATTTGTTTATAGCCGGTCACGTGAAGAAAACGCCCATTTTGGACGTATAGAAAAAAGCACTGTCAATTTTGTTGTCAAAAATAAATTTAAAGATCAGTCTATTAAGGCGTTCTACTTGTGCGGACCCGAACAAATGATCAATTTTGTTACCGGAATTTTACAGGAAAACGGTATACCTGAAGATAAAATCTTATTTGAATTATTTTCCAGTGAAGATACTGGAGAAGTAAAGGCAGATGTTGAAGGGCAGACCGAATTAACGATCCTTGTAGACGATGAAGAGACGACTATGACGATGGATATGAAGGAAACAGTGCTGGAGGCGGCGCTGGAGCACGATCTTGATGTTCCTTACTCCTGCCAGGGCGGAATCTGCAGCAGCTGTATTGCCAGAATTACTGAAGGAAAGGCAGAAATGAGAAAGAACCAGATTCTTACTGATGATGAGCTGGAAGAAGGACTAATTTTAACATGCCAGGCACAGCCTACCACACCTACTTTGAAGGTGGATTATGACGATGTCTAATGCTGAATTTAATACAGGTCGAAAATTGGCAATTTTCGACCCTCGCTTTGAGCGGGCTTAAAGGACTTCTAATTATTTAAGGATATTAAGCACTTTTTCGACAATGGCTTCCGGCGGAATGCTTCGCATTGCATTTTCATAACCCTCAGGAATCTTTTTTCCGTAAATTGAAGTGGGAATTAGAGGAAATTTATCCAAATTGGGCAAAAATGAGTGCTTAGGAGGCTGATTAAAAGGAACAAAGCCTGCATAAGGATGTGTCAGGCCCCAAATTGTGATTACCGGCACATTATACATAGCCGCTAAATGCCCATTGCCGCTATCCATAGAAAGCATGGCATCTAAATTGGCAATTAACGCCAGCTCCTCTTCAAAAGAGATTTTTCCTGACACACATTTTACTTCTGAAAATTGTTTTTCCCACTCCTTTAACTTCGGAAGTTCTTCAGCGCCACCACCGAACAGGAAAATTTTCACATTTTCTTCCTGCTGAAGCTCATTCAGCACTTTTTCCATTAAATCTGAAGGATATGATTTGGAAGAATGTTGTGCAAAAGGCGCAATTCCGAGCCATTTTTTGTCGTGAGCGCCGGTAATCGCTTTTACTTCTTCAGAAAGGGCAAATTTGGTGTTGAACTCGTGATCCTTCAGTGCAATTGGATAGCCTAACTCTTCAAAAACATTGGCGTAGCGCTGATGTGTGGATTTCAGTTGCTTAAAAACTTTGTCTTCAGCGCGGGTAAGGGCTTTCTTTTCACTTCTGCCTTTATCAATTTGCTTTACCGGGATTCCGAAGAGATAAAAAACAGAATTCAGTACATTACTGCGAAGCACATCATGAAGATCGGCAACCATATCTATTTCCTCATCCCGCAGCTCTTTCGCCAGTCGTCCAAGTCCAATTACACCACTGTGTACGCCATATACATCTGCTTCGTAAACAGAAACATTCGGAAGATCTTTAAACATTGGCGCAAAAAATCCGCGGGTTAAAACCGTAATTTTTAACTGCGGATACGTATTTACTAACGTTCGGATAACCGGCACAGTCATCGCCACATCACCCATGGCAGATAAGCGAATCACCAGGATATGAACCTTCTTTTCCACAGCGCGATCGCTGCCGGAGGAAATATTAGAAGGTTCATTTTTCATTACAAATTATTTTTTATCACGAAGAACAGGATTAAGTTCTTCGTCGTTATACATTTTCATTTGCTTGTAAACCTTCATATATTTATCCCCGTTGGCGATATCTTCCAGTAATTGATTAATTGCCGTAGAAAGATCTACACGCTGTTCCAGTAAAACATCCAGTTTTGCCTTACAAGCCATTTGATGCTCCTGTGAAGCATCATTTCTATTGGCTTCTTCACCCATATGATAAATTTTGAGCGCCAGGATCGATAAACGATCTATCGCCCAGGCCGGACTTTCTGAATTAATTGTAGCGTCGTCTTTGGGTTTTACTTCTTTAAAATTTTCCAGAAAAAAACTGTCGATATATTCTACCGTATCTGTACGGTCCTGATTGGAAGCATCTATTTTTCGTTTTAGCTGTAAAGCAGCTTCAGGATCTATATTTTTATCCCGAATAATGTCTTCATAATGCCATTGTACGGTATCAATCCAGCATTTCCTGTAAAAAAGGTGACCAATTAAATCCTCCTTTTGGTCATAAGGATTTTCAAAATTCTGGTCTACACTATCAGTCTCGTGGTACTTCTCGATTACTTCCTGAAAAATGTGATTGGCTTTATCTGAAAACATGGTATATCTTTTTCCTGTGGTTTAACTTCAGCTTAGTGCAAAGGTATTATAATTTACAATAGTTTTGAAGTGTGGCAAATCTGAAATAACTTTTCTGAAGGGCTAATTTTCCACTGAAAAATTCTCTTCAGTTTAAAAGATAAACGGAATACAAAGCGGCATAAGGATAAGTAGAAGCAGCAGTATTTCTTTGAAAATCCTGTCTTTTTTATTGCCAAAATAATTGGAGGCGATAATGCTTAGCGGCACAAAGAAAAATATAAATTCACTGCCGTTCTTGTTGTGGGAAAGCATTGCTATACAAATTGCCGTTCCCAGACTTAACATCACCAGATTAAGGACTGGCCGCCGGGTAATACTCGCCTTTTGAATAACCGAAAAGTAAAAAAACATGGTCCAGATTAAAACCGCAAGAATAATACTTAACGGAACTAAAAGCGCCAGATCCTGATAATTTTCAAACTGAAAATTCATGGGCTGGAACCAATCTGAAAAATGGTAGAAACTTTCGTAAACCAGAAGATAAGCGCACTCGGTTACTAAAGCAACCGCCAAAAAGGCAATTATCGGGATAAGGAAATTCTTGATATAGGCCGCGTAGAAAACTATACCTGCAAAGACCACAATCAAGAATAAAATCGACCAGAAATAGTATAAAGAGGCGATACAAATCCAAAAAGTAGCATCAAAAATCTTCTTTTGGACTACTTTTCGCGATTTTAAACTAATAATTCTTCGGAAAGAAAGCAGAATGAAGAAATTGGCAATTATCGCCTGGTCATTCTTTAGCAGCGCCGGAAAAGAAGTTGCAAAAACAGCAAAAAGCAGGATTTTATAGGCACTTCTTTTAGTAAGTTCATTCTTCTGCGCTATAAAATTAAGCACCAGCACACTTAGAAGAAAAATGACCAGAACCGCCAGTTTTTCTAAAAATGGCAGCAAATTAAAATCGGCAATTAAGGGATCGAAGTTGGCGAAAACAAAGAAAGCAGCCATAAAAATCACTACTGCAATAATATTAACAGGAGTTGATTTGCCAAAAAAGCTTGTTAGCATTGCCGTTTTTTATATTTTTGTAACAATTAATATAACAAAGTTATACCATGAAAGATTTATTTGAAGGAATTGAGGATCTATTTGTAAACGTCCTGTTTGCTCCGCTGGATTGGATACGTGAACTGGAGCTTGAATCCTGGTTCCTGGCTAATGCACTTAATTTCTTCTTTGTAATTATTGGTTTTGTCGCTTTCCTTTACTGGATGAAGCAGTTAAAAGGTTTTAACGACAACAACGAAGAAAACAGGGATCCCAAAGCACATTCCTTTTTAGGATAGGTCAAAACCTAAATCCTTTCTATAATACATCTTATCGAAATGTAGTTTTTCTGCATTTTGGTAAGATTTTTTTAGCGCCTTTTTGTAATCCTTATCCAGGGATGTAATGGCTATAACGCGGCCACCACTTGTTACTACTTTTCCATCTTCCATTTTTGTTCCTGCATGGAAAACAATTGAATCTTCTACTTTATCTAATCCCGTAATTTCCTTTCCTTTTTCATAAGCTTCGGGATATCCCCCAGAAACCATCATCACTGTAGCCGCTGCACGTTCGTCTATTTCAAGATTAACTTCATCCAATTTTGAGTCGAAGGTTTTTTCCAGAACCTCCACCAAATCAGATTTTATTCTTGGTAACACAACTTCAGTTTCTGGGTCACCCATTCTCACATTATATTCAATAACGTAAGGATTATCATTTACTTTTATGAGTCCGATAAAAATAAAGCCTTTATAGCTTATATCTTCTTCATTTAATCCATCAACCGTAGGCTTTACGATACGCTCCTCAATTTTCTGCATAAACTCCTTATCTGCAAAAGGAACCGGGGAAATCGCACCCATTCCGCCAGTATTTAGTCCGGTATCGCCCTCGCCAATTCGCTTGTAATCTTTGGCTGTTGGGAGGATTTTGTAATTCTTTCCATCGGTTAAAACAAACACACTCAGCTCTATTCCATCCAGGAATTCTTCGATTACGACTTTAGCACTGGCTGCGCCAAATTTTTTACCAGCCAACATGCGCTCGAGTTCTGCTTTCGCTTCTTCGAGATCATCCAGTATTAGCACACCTTTTCCCGCAGCAAGACCATCGGCTTTAAGTACATAAGGTGCATCCAGCGTTTCAAGGAAAGATTTTCCTGCTTCGAGGCTTTCTTCTGTAAAACTTTCATAAGCTGCGGTAGGGATTTTATGTATCAACATAAATTCCTTAGCACGCTCCTTGCTTCCTTCCAGCAAAGCTCCTCTCTTGGACGGGCCAATTAATTTCACATTCCTAAGCTGCTCATTTTGAGAAAAGAAATCGGCTATTCCTTCCACCAGGGGATCTTCGGGCCCTACAACGAGCATTTCAATTCCTTTTTCCAGCACGAAACTTTTAATTGCTTCAAAATCTGTGACTTTTAAATCTACATTTTCAGCAATTTCTGAAGTTCCCGCATTGCCCGGAGCCACAAAAAGTTCAGTACATCGCTCGCTTTGAGAGATCATATATGCAAAGGTATGTTCACGGCCACCGGCGCCAAGAATTAATATTTTCATCTGGAACTGTTTTAGTTGTTGCGCCAAAAATAATTGTTTGTAAATTGAAGCACCAATTATTTTTTACAAAAAACGAAATTAAAGCATTTGGAGTGGTTCAGGCTTTCTTTACAGCTTAACAATTTCCCAATTAACCGGGCAGAAAAATTGTTGCAACAAATCCAGGAAATTCCGGAGCAGAAATATCAGGAATATCTTGAGGAACAGCGTAACTCTATTCTAAAATTCCACATCGAAAATAATACATTTTACAGACAGTTCTGTCCTAAAAAGAATTGCAAAAACTGGGCAGATGTTCCTGTAATGAAAAAGACTGATCTTCAGCAGCCTTTACAAAATCGTCTAAGCAAGGGCTATAGCAGCCGCAAAACTACTTATGTGGGAAAAACTTCAGGCAGCAGCGGGCAGCCGTTTATTTTTGCCAAAGACCGTTTTTCCCATGCTCTAAGTTGGGCCGGTTTTAATAATCGCTATCACTGGCACGGGATAGACCTCAACAAGTCTTTACAGGCCAGGTTTTATGGGATTCCGTTGGATTTCTACGGAAATATACAGGAGCGCGTAAAAGATCGTATCAGCCTGCGACGGAGGTTTAATATTTTCAATTTAAGTGATGCGAAAATGCAGAAGTTTCTGCAACGCTTCAAAAGAACCAAATTTGAATATATAAATGGTTATACCAGTGCAATTCTACTGTTCGCAAAATTTCTTAAGAATGAAAATATTATTCTGAAGGAAATTTGTCCCAGCCTAAAGGTTTGCATTGTTACTTCTGAACGTCTTTTTGAAAACGACAAAATCCTGATGGAAGAAACGTTGGGTGTTCCGGTTTTAAATGAATATGGCGCCAGTGAAGTTGGGCTGATCGCTTTTGAAAATCCTGAAAAAGATTGGATCGTAAATTCTGAAGATCTTTATGTGGAGATTCTCGATGAAAAAAATAATATCCTGCCTTTGGGAGCAGAAGGACGGGTGGTGATTACTTCGCTGTACAATAAGGCACATCCCATGATTCGTTATGATATTGGCGACACCGGCATTTTATCTGAAACGAGTACTTTTAAACATCCCAAACTTCAAAAACTTATTGGCCGCACCAATGATATCGCCCATTTAGCAAATGGTAAAGTGGTACCGGGACTTACATTTTACTACGTTACAAAAACCATAATTACCGATACCGGAAGTATTAAAGAGTTTGTAATCACTCAAACGGCGCTAGATTCGTTTAAAATTGAGTACGTTAGTGAGAATGATTTTTCTGAAAATCAAATTCAGAAGATTACTTCAGCCATTCAAAGATATGTGGGTAAAGATTTAAAAGTAGAATTTGAAAGAAAAGACACGCTCCAACGGAGCAAAAGCGGAAAACTTAAACAATTCACCTCCCTTATTTAATCGGTTTTAACTGCCGCGTTTTTACCACTAACTGCTCTTTTAAAAATATACCCATATATTTCAGGCTTTTAAAGAAACTGAAACCCAGCACACGATAATAGATATTGAAGTTGTGCCCAAGCATTTCCAGTTTATTTCCTGAAACAGAATTTCTCCTCAAGCGATAGAGTGCCAGCGGCTCCTTTAATCCCTTGGCTGTTCCTCCTTTTTTTATTGCCTCCAGCCATAAAGCCCAGTCCTGCCGTTTCCTCACCTCGGGAGCATAAATTTTTCCAAGTTGCACCACATCGTACATGCCGGTAAGGTTTCCAATGTAATTGGCTTTAAGTAATTTTTCATAGGTTAAATACGGAAGCGCTTCTATAATCTCGTTCCGTTTTTGCCCATTTTCGGTAATACGTTCGTAGCTGGAATAGGAAACAGAGAGCTCGTTGCTCTTCATGAACTCCAGCTGCATTTCCAGCTTGTTCACCTTCCAGAGGTCATCTGCATCCAGAAAAGCAATAAAATCGCCCTTAGCGGCTTTAATTCCCTTATTGCGGCTATAACCTGTGCCTTTGTTCTTCTTGTTTTCAAAAAGTTTGATGCGTGGATCTTCTTTTGCATGAGTCCGGACTTTTGAGAGCGTAAAATCTTTAGAAGCATCATCAATAACCAGAAGTTCCCAGTTGGAATATGTTTGTTTTTGAACAGAAAGAATAGCTTCAGTAATAAATTCGGCGGAATTGTAGGCAGGCATTATTATGGAAACCAAAGTTGAATGATCCGTCCTTATGCCTTTTAAATTTTCCAAAACCGAAGCTGGCATCAGGAACTTTTCTTTGAAATTGCAGAATTATACAATTGTTCCAGGCTTTCCCGCCAGTGGATTAATGGAATATTGAAATTTTGCTGTACTTCTTTTTTGCTCAACACGCTATATTCGGGTCGTTTAGCTACAGTTTTATAAGAATTGTCCTTATTAAGCTCTAAAACTTCAGTATTTCCCGAAATTTCTAAAATAGCTTCCGCAAAGTCGTACCAGGTGGCTTCCCCATCGTTGCTAAAATGATAAACTCCATAATTGGCATTTTCCGAGACGATAATTTGCATTACCAGCTGCGCAAGGTCATTTGCATTGGTGGGGGTTCCTTTTTGAGCAGTGGTAATGTTTAAAGTTGCTTTTTCTTCAGCTTTTCTAAGGATTGTATTGAAAAAATTATGATTAAATTCCGAATAAAGCCAGGAAGTCCTGAAAATAAAGTATTTATCTGCAGATTTCCGTATATTTTCCTCTCCTTTTAGCTTGGAAGCGCCGTAAACATTAATGGGGTCGGTTTTATCATCTTCAGCATAAGGCATTTTTGAATTTCCGTTGAAGACATAATCTGTAGAAAAATGAAATAAAGTGGTGTTCGAAAAATGGCAAATATCGGCCAGTATTTTAGGTGCTTCGGCATTCACTTTAAAAGCTTTCTCCTTTTCAGATTCTGCTTTTTCGACATTTGTATAAGCTGCACAATTTATGCAGTAATCAAAATCTTTTGCAGCAAATAAATGGGTGAGATCGCATTTATTGGTAATATCCAATTCTGAAGAACTCATAAACACAAAATCAAACTGACTATACTGCGAAGACAGCTTCTCAAAACACCTGCCTAATTGCCCTGAAGCTCCTGTAACTAGAATAGATTTCATTTAAATTGCTCCTTAAAAGTTGGCTGCTGCATATCTTTATCTGAAATAATCATTTTTTCTTCAGGAAAATTCCATTGAATATTGAGGTTCGGGTCATTATAAATAATTCCAGATTCTGCTCCCGGTGTATAATATTTATCACATTTATAGGCAAAAACAGAGGTTTCAGATAAGGTAAGGAACCCGTGTCCAAATCCCTTTGGAACATATAACTGGTGTAAATTCTGATCATCGAGCACCACACTGTACGTCTTTTGAAATGTTTGTGAACCTGGTCGCAAATCTACCACAACATCCAGTACTTTCCCGTGAATCACCCGTACTATTTTTGCCTGTGCAAATTCTCCGGTTTGAAAATGGATGCCCCTTAAAACCCCAAATTTCGACACAGACTGGTTATCCTGAACAAACTCATCTTCTATTCCCGTTATTTCTGCAAATTTTTTACGATTATAACTTTCCAGAAATATCCCGCGCTTGTCTGTAAATATGGAAGGTTTTATTAAAAAACAGTCTTTTAGAGGTGTCTGTTCTGCCTGCATAATTTTATTTTAAGAATTGAATATTTGCTCGAGAATTTTTTCGGTAATAAGATAAGTTGGTTTTACACCCGTAGTTCCTAAACCTCCCGAAGCCAACGTACTTCCTGTTTCCAGCGGATTATCTGATGCATAATAAGCATAGCGTACCTTTACATCGCCATCTATATTGCCGCGTAACTTTGCCGCTGCCTGTATGGCTTTTTGGTAATGCGCCCCTTCCATTTCAAGTCCGCTCACATTCCAGGTGGAATCGTGAAAAAACCTTAAAATGTCCTTATTTTGAAGGGAAGTTCCCAAAACCGTAATCATACTACCGTCTACCACATGAATATCATGACCTTCCAGATCTTCTTTTGAAAGTTCATTTTTAAAAGGATAATTATCTGCAGTTCCTTCAAATAAATGTGCCGTAGGAACCATAATATCCCCTTTTGCACCTTCAAGTATTCCTGCTTTACCCATAATCGAAATGGATTTTACATTCATATGGATTTCATCATCCTCAAAAGAATAGGGTTTTAAAAGCTCATCCATTGTTTCGTAGGCCTGTTCTCCAAAGGCATAATCCATTACAATTATTACCGGCTTCTCTTCTTCGGGTTTTTCAGCAAAACCTTTAACTTTAAAACCATCTTCAAGTTTTGCGGTGTCAAAAACCTGCACATCTATATTGGTACCGCTATCATCTTCAATGAACTTCATTCCATTACTGAGCGCTGCCTTGGCCACTTTATTACGCAAAGGCCCGTTCCCGCTATCACTTAAATCTTCGTAGACGCCCAATGGCTTCTTCTTTTTTAATTCGGCTTTAAGAGCAACAGGAGTAAATAGTGTATTCATTACGCTGTGCATATTGGCACTGATAATGTGTATTGGACGATGTGTAAGATTTTCGGCAAGTAAATATTGCTTGATTTTATCTGCCCAAATTTCGCCATGTATATGTTGTCCCAAACGCTCCCGCAGTACCTGGCTAAAAGTGATAAGCCGCTTGTTGTTCTCTACTATTTCTGAAATTGCGAGTTTCCCCAACCAGTAAATAATATTTAAAAAGCGCTCCTGATTCTCGGGAAGGGAAAATTTAGGATATATGGTAGTAACTTCATTAAATGTCCTTCCAAGAATATTTGCAGTATGTGTTAACGCTACTTCCCGCTCTGCCTGAGTAAGATCTTCGGTTTGTAAAACAGCTTTTTCCAGTTTTTGCCAGTCGCGGGTTACACTTCCCTCCTCATCTATCACCACACGGCGCATAATTTTATGAGACTCTATAAACAAAAATGTGAGGTGAGTGAGAATATCATATATTTCTGAACGACCACGGGTAATTTCGATATTCATCTGTTCATCGTCTATACGGTAACAGTTCCGGCGTCTTTTTGGAGGGATAATTGGTTTAAAATGGGAATTCCCATAACCCTCATCGCTGGTAAGGTTGATATAACGACATTCTTCAATCCCTTTTGGAAGCCTATCTATAACGTATAGAAGTCCGTGTAATTCTGCTTTATCTCCCGCCACAGATCCATAAATTTCTGGTCTAAGTGTTAATAAAGCCTCTCTAAGCGTTTCTCCTGAAACACCCATAGGTTTATAAAACCCCCTGTTAAAAAGGTGGCGCATAGTAATATACATTCGCTCTATAGCACTGGAACTTTCCTGAGCACGGGTGCGACCCTCGATTTTCAAATTCGACATATATTCTTTTAGTTTCTCTAAATTATTTACAGTTTATCAGCAATATTTCTATCGTTGGATAACCGCGGAAGTTTATTTTGCCCACCCAGTTTTCCAATTGATTTCATGTATTTCTGAAATCCGTCACGTTGCACTTTGGTAATTTTCAAAGGTTGAAGAATTTTTCCTTCAATCAAATCAAAATAATAAGAATTTTGCTTCTGCATAGATTTATCCAGAATATCATTGAATTTCTTTAAATCTTCCGGTTCCTTTTCAAATTCTATAAACCACTCATGGTAAGGCAGCTCCTCCCCTGCCGGTGTAATTTGCGGCGCCACTGTAAATTCACTTATCCTGGCATCTGTTTCAGACGTTGCTTTTTGCATGGCTTCCTCCACTTCTTTTGCTATTACATGCTCGCCAAAAGCTGAGATAAAATGTTTGATCCTGCCAGAAACGATAACCCTGTATGGTTTTGTAGAGGTAAACTGGACCGTGTCGCCCACATTATAGGCCCACAATCCTGCGGTAGTGGACACAATCATAACGTAATTTTGCCCAATTTCGACCTCTCCAATGCTAAGCCTTTGCGGGTTTTTGCTGTAGAATTCTTCAGCTTTTATAAATTCATAGAACATCCCGGAATCCAGCTGAAGTAACATTCCTTTTTCGTCCTGCTTATCCTGAAAAGCAAAAAATCCTTCGGAAGCGGGGTAAAGTTCAATACTATCTACCTTCCTCCCAATAAGATTTTCAAATTTTGAACGATAGGGTTCAAAATTGACTCCACCGTAAATAAACAAATTAAAGTTTGGAAAAAGATCACCCACTTTTTTACCGGTTTTCTTCTGCAGGCGTTCGAAATACATTTGAACCCACGACGGAATTCCACTAATTACGGTCATATTTTCATTGCGGGTTTCTTCTACGATCGCATCTACTTTTGTTTCCCAATCATCAATAGAATTCGTTTCCCAACTTGGAAGCCTATTCTTTTGAAGGTATGCCGGAACGTAATGAGCGACAATTCCTGATAGCCTTCCAAGTTTTACTCCGTTTTTTTCCTGCATTTCGGGACTTCCCTGCAAAAAGATCATTTTACCATCTACAAAAGAAGAATTCCCGGTTTCAGCTATATAACAAAGAATGGCGTTACGGGCTGCATTGATGTGGGTGGGCATGGAATCTTTGGTAAGCGGAATATATTTTGCACCACTGGTAGTTCCTGAAGTTTTAGCATAATACAGTGGCTTACCCGGCCAAAGTACACTTTCTTCCCCAGCTACCATACGGTCTACATAAGGTTTTAATTCCTCATAATCCCTTACCGGAACATTTCCCGCAAAGTCCTTATAAGTCTTTATTTGCTTAAAATTATGATCTTTCCCAAAGGCGGTAAATTTTCCTTTTGCAATGATCTGCTGGAAAACCTTCATCTGAATATCTTCAGGATTTGAAGACCATTTTTTGATGTTATTCTGAATTTGTTTGGCAAATAATTTTGCCCCAAAAGATTTTAAAGACATAGTTAGTTGAAATCTATATATTCTGTAGGATCCACAGGGGTTCCTTCATTCCATAATTCGAAGTGCAGATGCGGTCCTGTGGTAAATTCTCCTGTAGAACCTGCCGTAGCAATTACTTCTCCCGCTCGCACGACATCTCCCTGCGCTTTGGTAAGGGAAGCATTGTGCTTATACACCGAAAGCAGGTCGTAACCATGCTTTACAATGATAACATAACCTGTTTCTGTAGTCCATTCAGAAAAAATCACCCGCCCGTCTGCAACAGACTTGATAGGCGAATTCCTGGCTACTACAATATCAACAGCAAAATGCTTTTCTTCTGCATCAAATTCTGCAGAAATTGAGCCCTTTACGGGCGCAATAAGAGAGAAATTAATATTTTCTGTTGCACCTGGTAAAATATTATACTTATCCTCCTGCGCAACTTGTTCTCTAAGGAGGGAATCTGCCCGTGAAGGTGTAACAACCTCCATATCCTCGTTATATTCTGAACCTGTGAGAACAGAATCCCTGTTTAAAGCATAAGCTTCCAGGTCTCCGGTAAGGACACTCTTAATAGATCCAAGATACTGGTTATTCATTTTAATCACTCCTTGCAGGGAATCTGTAGTATATGCAAGGTTGATAGCCCTCTCTTTAAGTTGAGCCGATGAGTAGCCGGGGATATACTCCTTTAGTGGAGTGAAAGCAATAATATAAGTTGTTGCTGCAATAAGTATTATTGCACTTAAAGTGACTGTGACAAAAACATTTAATCTTGTAAGTTTAAAAGAAAGCCGCTCTTCGAAGGTATCTTCATTAAGGATGACCAGCCTATATTTATGCAAAAGTTTCTTCGCAAATTTTCTTTTATTTGTTGTTTTATCTGCCATTTATATAAAATACGATACAAAGATATAGTAAAAAAAGAAGGCTTAAGAGGAACAACTTCTGGGAATTATTCCAGTATACGCGCATTAGTAAGGATTCCTAATTGCATTTGCTTCCCAAAAAGCACCAAAACCTAAGTTAAATTTATACATTTTGTCACCTCTTAACGTTTATATTAGTGAATTCTTGCTAAGTTTGCAATAATAAATCTTATAAATATGAACGCATTAATATTACCATTAGTAATAGGAGCGCCGCAAATTATCCTAATTGTAGTTGTTATACTTCTTCTTTTTGGAGGACGTAAAATACCGGAATTGATGAGAGGTCTGGGTAGCGGAATTAAAGAGTTTAAAGATGCTTCTAAAGACGACGAGGATCCAAATACAAACCAGGATCCTAAACATGTTCCAGAAGACAGGAAATAATTAATAAGAAATTTTATAATAGCCCAACCTTGCCGGTTGGGCTTTTTTATTTTAATCTATTTTAGCTGATCTTAGAATCGCATCCAATTCAAATATGTTGTCCCTCTTTGCCATGGAGGGTGAAAAAACAAATCCTTCAAGTATAATATACCTGTCATTCTCTTCGTCCCTTACCGCATAATTTATAAAAGGACCAGCCATAAAAGCATTTTTAACATCCCAGGTTCCTCTTGTTTCATAAGCAAAATGTCCGTCTATACTGGATTCGAACAAGTAAGGCGCATAGGCTTCTTCGGTTTGCATATAAGTTCCTTCTACAGGCCCGGGAATATACTTCTCACCTATGGAATCACGCATTTTGATGATACTGCCTATTACGTTGGTATCATTTTCTATAGTACTTAGCGGTACCTCATAAACCAGAATTTCCATAAGACCTTTAGGAATTTCCTTTCTAATCCATAAAAAATCCTCTTCATTCATTGCATAACGATAAGCCGTTGGAACCTTCATAGAAACTCCCAGCTTTTCCTTTAGGATTTCATCATCTTTTAAAGACTTCCCTATCCTACGTTGTTTCTCTTTTAATTCTGTCCCCTTCAGGATTTCTACGATGCTATCAGAATTCTTGCTAATTACATTAATTAATTCCTCATTGTTCTGTCCCTTAATTATAACTCCGGTTTGGGGTTTTGCATATTCTTCCCTGATTATCCCAAAAGCACGATCTGCGCCTTTCTCTACATGCAGAAACAAACGACTTTTTCTTACAAATCCAGAAAATGCCTGTGGGGGTATCTGGCTTAAAGAAAACATTGGCTCTTCCTGCGGTAAACCGTCAACCGGGGCAGCAAGATGACTTCTTACTACTTCACCTACTTCTCCCTCCCACAAATCGTTTTCCATAACCACCGTAAGCTGGTTGATATTTCCGGAAGAGTCTGCAAGGATACGCACGTTTTCTTTGGATTCATTTTTACAGGAAGCCAGTAAAAATATACTTACGAGAAGAAGGAAATGTTTTTTCATTTTTAAGAATTTGGATTAGAATTTTAGCCTTTAGAAATTTTTAATTTCATACCAGGCTTAAGAGTGTTAGTGTTCATATCATTCCAACTCCTCAAATTCTGTACCGTAACTCCCGGGAACTTCTTTGATATACTCCAAAGAGAGTCTCCATTTTTGACTGTGTATACTTTTAAATCGCTGTTTTTGCCCTTTTTAGGTTTTTCTGAACTTTGAGTTACAGCAGATTTTCTCGGGTATATAGTAAGGTATTGACCAATTCTTAAATTATTACTCCTCAGATTATTCCATTTCTTTATATCACTTACACCAACGCCATATTTTTCTGAAATTCTACCAAGAAAATCTCCGCTTCTCACACGATATCTAATACGGTCCTCCTCCTCTACATAGGCTGGAAGTGTTTCTTTAATTTCATCAATATCACTCCCAACATATTGATAAATGGCAGCTTCGTTAGAAACAAATACTCCAGTTGAAGTTCTGGGAAGTCTCAAAGTGTAATGTTCATCTTTAATAAAAGGAATTATATCGAGTTTATAACTCGGGTTCAGAAACTGCAGCATTTCTTTATCTACCCCGGTAATTTTCGAAACATGATCGAAGCTCAACATCTCTTTTACGCGCACGGTATCAGTTTCAAAATAAGCAACTGCAGGACGGTTTGGCTGAAAGTTATGTTCTTCTGCATATTCAAATATATACAGCGTTGCCAGGAATGCAGGTACGTAACCCGCTGTTTCACGTGGTAAAAACCTTCTTAAATCCCAGTAATCTACAGATCCACCACTCCTTCGTATAGCTTTGGAAACATTTCCCGGCCCGGAGTTATAGGAGGCAAGGACAAGGTCCCAATCCCCAAAAGTTTTATACAGGCTGGCCAGATACCTGGCAGCTGCCTCGGTAGACTTTACAGGGTCCATACGTTCGTCAACATAGGAACTAACGTCAAGACCGTGCATTTTACCCGTAGGAAACATAAATTGCCACAAGCCTGTAGCCCCAACCCGTGATCGCGCCCGGGGATTAAGTGCAGATTCTACAATAGCAAGATATTTTATTTCTAACGGAATATTATAACGATCCAGCTCCTGCTCAAAAAGCGGAAAGTAATAATCACTTAAGGCCATTAAACGCTCCATAGCGTGCTTGTTGCGCTTTAGGTAAGATTTTATTACACTTTCCAGGCTGGGATTATATTCTATGTTGAAAGGAGTCCTGGCGTTCAAGTTTTTAAGTCTTGCCTTTAATGTATCGGTAGGAAGTTCCTGTAAAACAACTTCGGAATAATCCTGTTCAAGCACACTCTTGTGCATTGTTTCAAAAAGATCGGAATTTGTAAGCTCGAGTTTCCAGATAGAATCTATTGAACGTGCACGCGGCAGATCTTTTAGTGCCACAGTTGAAGAATCCCGAACTACAGCCGAGATCGGGATTCTATCTTTAAATTCGGGGTCAGGCTCGGCCAGTTCAATTTCAGTATCAACAGATTTTTGGAAAATCTGAACTCTGAAATTGGTTTTCTCCACCTGTTTTTTCTTCTCATTTTGCGCATAAGTACTAAGCGCTATAAGCGAGAAGATGAGCAACATTCCCCTTCTTATCATCATTTTTAGTTATTCCGTACAAACCGTGGTCTACACATATTATTTATTTACTAATTGCTTCTATTCCGGGTAAAGATTTTCCTTCCAGCATTTCAAGCATCGCTCCACCTCCGGTAGACACATAACTTACGCGGTCTTCCAAACCAAATTTCTTAACTGCCGCTACAGAATCTCCACCGCCTACAAGAGAAAAAGCACCTTTTTCGGTAGCTTCTGCTATGGCTTTACCCAACTCTATTGTTCCTTTTGCAAAGGCATCCATTTCAAACACCCCCAGTGGCCCATTCCAAAGGATAATCTTAGAATCAGAAATTACTTTAGAGAAATTTCTTAAAGTTTCTGGTCCCACATCAAGTCCCATCCAGCCATCAGGAATCTCATCTACACGTTCTGTCTGCGTACTGGCTTGTTCAGAAAAACTATCAGCTATAATTGAGTCTACCGGCAGATGTACCTGAACTCCTTTTTCCTTTGCTTTTTTTAGTATTTCTAAAGCCAGTTCCTGTTTATCATCTTCCACAAGAGATGTACCAATTTTACCTCCCCGGGCTTTAATGAAAGTATAGGTCATCCCACCTCCAATAATAAGATGATCGATTTTATCAAGAATATTTTCAATAACTGTAATTTTTGAAGACACTTTTGCCCCACCTAAAACAGCAGTTACAGGTTTTTCTTTACTATTTAACACCTTATCAAGGCTTTTTATTTCTTTAGCTAACAAATAACCGAAGCATTTTTTCTCGAAGAACTGGGCTACAATAGTTGTTGAAGCATGTGCACGGTGAGCCGTACCAAATGCATCATTTACATAAATATCCCCAAGTTCAGAAAGTTGCTTTGCAAAATCTTTATCTCCTTTTGTCTCTTCATCATGAAAACGCAGGTTTTCAAGAAGTAGTATTTCACCAGGTTTAAGATCAGATGCCGCTTTTTTTACGTCCTCTCCAATACAATCCTCAACAAATTTTGGTTTTACACCAACAACTTTTGAAACTTCCTCTACAACATTACGTAGCGAATATTTTTCTTCCCTCCCTTTAGGTCTTCCCAGGTGAGACATAAGTACCACGCTGCCTCCATCCTCAAGGATTTTTAATATTGTAGGTTTTGCGGCTTCAATACGGTTGTTATCTGTAACTTCCAAATCTTCGTTTAAAGGCACATTAAAATCTACCCTTATTAACGCCTGTTTATCTTTGAAGTTGTAATCGTCTAAAGTTTTCATCTGATTTTTATTTTGGTATTAGGCTAATCATTTAGCATTGCTGAATAGCATTATTTCAAAATCACCTTTTTTCGGGCGGTCTTATTACAAATATAATTTTTTCCGAAGATATAAAAGAGCATATAAATTATATATTTGCTTATGCTTTTCTCCAATATAATAGGTTTACCGCACATAAAGAAACATCTTACCACTACTGCAGACAGGAGTAGGATTCCACATGCCCAGTTGTTTGTAGGAAAAAATGGCAGCGGCACACTTCCCATGGCTATTGCTTATGCACAATATATTTTGTGCCAAAATTCACAAGGGGAAAACACGACAGGAAATTCTTCCTGCAACCTGAAATTTAAAAACCTCTCGCATCCCGATCTTCATTTTGCTTTTCCGGTTGCGACCAATGATAAAATTAAGAGTCACCCTGTTTCTTCCAATTTTCTTACGGAATGGAGAAAGTTTGTTTCTTCTAATCCTTTTGCTAGTTTATTGGATTGGTATCAGGAGATAGGAATTGAAAAAAAACAGGGGCAGATTGGCGTAGATGAAGCACAGGATATTGTAAAAGCTCTTTCTTTAAAATCTTATGAAGGAGGATTTAAAGTTATGCTTATTTGGATGGCCGAAAAAATTAATACTGCAGCCGCAAATAAGCTACTCAAGCTAATTGAAGAGCCTCCTAATAAGACACTTTTTATCCTTATTACCGAAGATGAGGAGCAAATCATCCAGACGATACGTTCGCGCTGTCAAACCCTTCATTTTCCTCCTTTAGCTGAAACTGACATAGCAGAAGCTTTGGTGGAGAAGTATAATTGTGGTAAAAGTGAAGCATTAAAAACTGCACATCAGGCAAATGGAAGCTATACAAATGCCATTCACATTTATGAGAAGCGATCTGGCGATGAGCAATTTGAAACCTGGTTTATAGAATGGGTGAGAACAGCTTTTAAAGCTAAAGGAAACAAAGCAACTGTTCTGGAATTAATTAGCTGGAGTGAAGAAATTGCTGCCCTGGGCAGGGAAACACAAAAAAGTTTTATTGAATACTGTATAGATTTCTTCCGTCAGGCTTTGATGATGAATTATAAAGCCGAAGATTTGGTTTACCTCTCTCCGCAGACTTCAGGTTTTAAATTAAAAAAATTTGCGCCATTTATTCATGGTGGTAATATATTGGAGATCACCCACGCCTTGGAGGAAGCGGCTTACCATATCGAGAGAAACGGAAATGCAAAAATTATCTTCACAGATCTTTCTATTAAACTAACGCGGTTCCTGCATAGAAAAGCGGCATAGTAAAAATGGCAATTTTCGTGTTTTATACACAGTATAAAGTATTCTGAAAAATAAAAAAGCCCCAGTTAAACTGAGGCTTTAAATTAGTAAATGGCGTAATACTTAGTTTGCGTCGTATTCGGCATTAAGCTTCTCTAATATTTCCTGGGTTAAATCTTTACCATCCTTTGCAAACATAATGCTGTTTGCCGAATCGTTAGATCCGAAGATATAAGTGTAACCATTTTCTTCCCCGTACTCCTGTACATAATTCTTAACTTTCTTTACAATAGAATCTACGGCAGCATCACTTTGAGCACGTAATTGACCACCCTGAGCCTGTTGCTGCTGTTGAAGCATTTGCTGCTTTCTCATTAATTCCTGCTCCTTCTCCTGGCGATCACTTTGGCTCATAGTATTCATGTTAGCCTGGTATTCTTCAACTTCCTGCTGAAATTCACTTGCAGCTGCGTCCAGTTGCTGTCTTACAGAATCTGACTTGGTAGTAAATTCTGCTTCCATATCTTCCATTTCTCTATACTCCTGAATTAATTTAGAAGTATCAACATATGCAGTTTTTTCCTGATCGCAGGAAGTCATAATCATTCCTAAAACCAGAATTGCTAAAATTTTCTTCATGTCTTTGTTTTCTTAAATTTTAATTTGTGGCAAATGTAAGAAAGTAAATAAATAATTCAACGGAAGTTTTTACAGAAGAAAATCATTTTTAACGACTATAGAACCATATTATAGTTAAAAAAATTAGATAAAATTACTCTATAATAAATGACTGCAATAGAAGCGATTTAAAGCAGGTTCTAAAAAAAAGAGACATAATCTATGTTCTTGATGCCAAAACTCAAAATTGAGGCGTTTAAAGTTAAATTTTTTCTTTTTTAAAGAAATACACCAGGGAAGAATACTCAGAAGAGGAGCGTGCTTTAATATTTGATTTTAATCCCGTATAAAAAGCCTTCAGATAATTTGAAGAGCCTGTTTTATGTTTTTCAGAAAGGAGACTCACATAATAGGAATCAAAAATAAGCGGACGTTTCTCCACCAGTTCAAAATTATGATCGTAGAAGAAATCTGTTATTCCTTTTTGGGAATAATGATAAAGATGTCTAGGCACATCGTATGCTGCCCAATAATCTTTATAGTAATTGGCATCATAGCTTTTAAAATTGGGAACTGCAACAACCAGTATCCCATCATCAGCCAATAAATTGTATAGTGCTTTTAGTTCTTCTTCCTGATCTGGAATATGCTCAAGTACATGCCACAAAGTTATAACATCAAATTTTAATTCTTTAAGATCTTTAAATTCCTTTTCTAAAATTACATCTTTATGAAGTGCTACTCCCCTTGCCTTTTCATTGGGTTCTACTCCATAAACATCAAAAGATCGATTCTTGGCCTCAATTAAAAAATCACCAGTACCTGCACCAACATCCAATAATTTTCCGGTGGTTTTATAATTATATATCCAGTCAAGCTTTTTGTTCAGCATGAAGTTTTTTACCCGCTGGTATAATTTTTCAGTTAAGGTAGATTTAGAATCTGTATGGGAAATATAATGGTCACTGGAATAATAAAACGGTAATTTTAATGGAATAGGTTTTGTCTCGAGAATTTCATATTTATCATTCCAGAAAAGATCAAACTCTTCTCCCGAAACCAGGTAATCTTTACAAGAAATAAAATATTTTTGCTTTGCCATCAAAGGGAAATGTTCAGTTAATAGAATTAGATGTCATAGTTCCACGTGGAACAATTAGGATTACCTACCCATATATACCAATAAAACCGAAACATCATTTGGACTAACTCCACTAATTCTTGATGCCTGAGAAACTGAAGTTGGCTGAACTTTATTCAATTTTTCACGGGCTTCAAAAGACATTGATTTTATCTTCGAATAATCAAAATTCTGCGGAATTTTCATATCCTCTAATCGGTTAAGTTTATCAGCATTGTTCTTTTCCTTCTCTATGTATCCCGAATATTTTACCTGAATCTCTGTTTGCTCGAGTTCCTCTTCATCAAGTTCATGCTCCTGAATATACTCTTCCACTCCCGGAAAGTTTCTAATATCCGCCATGGCAATATTAGGCCTGGAAAAGATCTTAAATATTTTATCGCTCTGCTTCATTAAGGCAGAACTATTATTATCTAAAACCGGATTGGAATACTCTGGTGTGACACTATGATCTTTTAAAAACTGAACGAAATCCAAAGATTTCTTCTTCTTCTCCTCCATCCTGCGCATTCTTTTTTCAGAAGCCAAACCGAGATTATAAGATCGTTCAGTTAAACGGAAATCTGCGTTATCCTGTCTTAATAAAGTACGATACTCTGCTCTTGAAGTAAACATCCTGTAAGGCTCCTCTGTTCCCTTGGTAATTAAATCGTCTATTAAAACACCAATGTATGCCTCATTTCTCTGAAGAATAAACTCGTCTCTTTCCTGAACTTTTAACGCAGCATTTATACCCGCCATTAATCCCTGGCAAGCTGCTTCTTCGTATCCTGTTGTGCCATTAATCTGTCCGGCAAAATATAAACCGTCTACCAATTTCGTTTCCAAAGTATGTTTTAATTGTGTAGGCGGAAAATAATCGTATTCGATTGCATAGCCCGGACGAAAGAATTTTACATTTTCAAATCCTGCTACAGATTTTAATGCTTTAAACTGAACATCCTCTGGTAAAGAAGTAGAAAATCCATTTACATAAACTTCCACCGTATTCCAGCCTTCAGGTTCTACAAAAAGCTGATGCCGGTCTTTATCTGAAAAACGATTTATTTTATCTTCAATAGAAGGACAATATCTTGGCCCAATACTTTTAATTCTACCATTAAACATAGGCGACCTGTCAAAACCCTCTTTCAGGATTTCATGTACCTCGTTAGAAGTGTAGGTCATGTAACAGGAACGTTGCTTAGTTAGCGGTTTTGTTTCATCAGAATAAGAAAATTTCCCGGGAATATCATCTCCGGGTTGCTCGACCATTTTTGAATAATCCAGAGACCTTCCATCTACTCGTGGAGGTGTACCGGTTTTCATTCTACCGGCTTCGAAACCAGCTTCAATAAGATCTTTTGTTATGCCGGTAGCTGCTCTTTCCCCTGCTCTTCCACCACCAAAGTTTTTATCACCAATATGTATGAGTCCGTTTAAAAAAGTTCCGTTAGTACAAACGACAGATTTTGATCTTATTTCAAGACCTAGTGAAGTTCTGATTCCCCTCACTCTTCCGTTTTCAATTATTAAACCGGAAGCCATTTCCTGATAGAAATCCAGATTAGTAGTTTGCTCCAATCGTATCCGCCAGTCTTCTGCAAAACGCATTCTGTCGCTTTGTACCCTCGGACTCCACATAGCGGGTCCTTTGGATTTATTAAGCATTTTGAACTGAATTGCGCTGGTGTCGCTTACCAAACCGCTATACCCGCCAAGAGCATCAATCTCACGCAGAATCTGACCCTTCGCAATTCCTCCCATAGCAGGATTACAACTCATCTGCGCAATGTTTTGCAAATTCATTGTCACAAGAAGCGTTGTACAACCCATATTAGCTGCAGCAGCCGCGGCCTCACTTCCGGCGTGGCCGGCTCCAACAACTATAACATCATATTCCTTTTCAAACATTCAATTTCCTCCTTTTACAGTTATTGTTCCACGTGGAACAATTCAATTTTTTCGTTTTCCTTTTGTCGCATCAAAGCGCTTTCGCTTTCAGTTTTATCTTTATAACCAATTAAATGCAGTATACCATGAATGATAACCCTTTTTAATTCCTCATCAAAATCTACATTAAATTCCTTCGCATTTTCAGCAACCCTCTCCGTGCTAATAAAGATATCTCCCTGCAGTAAATTGCCTAATGTATTATCGAAGCTAATAATATCCGTATAAGTATCGTGGTCTAAATATTCAAGATTAATCTTATGCAGATAGTCATCATTACAAAATATATAACTAATCTCTTCGAGCTTCTTTCCTTCAGATTGAATTACGCCCTTAATCCAATTGGAAAAGGCTGCCTCATTCTTCAGTATAAATTCATTTTCTGAATAGAAATTAATCACTCCCGCCATCAAAATATTCTTTAACTTTTTGTTTATATATTTGCCGCAAAGGTAATATTTGTCTGTTTAAAATTTCTGTTGCTTTAAAATATTCTTTAGCCTTAAGATTTTGATCCTTAGGAGCATTGTTGAACTCTGTCTTATTACTTTCTGAAGTTCGCTTATCGTCCTCCCCCTGCTGAAGTTTTGCATCCTGAAACTTCAGTAATTCGTGTTGCAAATCCAACATTTTCTGAAGATTCTGTGGATCGAACTTCTTATCCAAAAGTTCCTCTTCAAGCTCTTCCATTTCCTCTTTAAGTTGATCTCCATTTCCGTTCTTTCCTTCCTTCTCCAATAATCTTTCCAGATTTTCCCGCAACTCCATTTGCTGTTTGTAAATCTCAAAAAGCTTACCATTCATACCCTCGCCGTCTTGTCCATCTCTCTTCTCCCCTTCTCCATTCTGCTCACCTTTTTGTTCTCCCTTCTTCATTCCATCCTTCATCTTACCAGATAATTCCTCCTGTTTTTTAATGATATCCATGAGCTGAACTTCCTCACCGCCTTTACCTTTTCCCATTTGCGGATTGGCCATTTGCTGCATCCCAGAAAGCATCTGACTAAGCAAATAAGCAAGGTCGTTGGATCTTGTAACAACATATTGCTGACTTGCAATTCCCTGCGGAAGTTGATTATCAGACAAGCGTTCCAAAGCTTTCTCTATATCATAATCTATATCTGTTAAGTTGGAAGTAATTTCCTCATCTATCATCGGATTTCGCAGAGCAAGTGTATAGAGGCTGTCATCTACATGTTCAAAATGTTCCCTGAGAATACTCTGCCTTTTTAGTTTGGAGGCGTATAAAGGATTGTCCTGATTAATGTCCTTGAAAACCTCCAGGAGGTTCTCCTGTTCAAAAGAAAAAGTAACCAGGTTATCCAGAATCTGCCGTAAAGTTTTAATATCAGCATCCAGTTGTTCGCCTTGCTGTTGCATACTTTGCGCCTGCATTGTTTGGCTCATTTTCTGCATTTTTTTAGCCGCATTCTTCTGTTTTTCCCTGGCCTCTTTTTTATTTCCCTGTTCTAATTCTTCAGAAGCTTCCTTCTGTTCCTTTTCGATGCTTTCTTCATCCACTTCTTCCCTTCCTAATTCTTTAGGCGATTTTAAAGCTTCATTGTCCTTTTCTAATTGGTCCATTTCTTCCCGGAACTCTTCAAACTCTTTAGAAATTTCGTCCTGCGCCTCAGCACTATTATCCTCACTCTCTGCCAGAGTTTCCTGGTCTTCGGCAAGTTTTTCCAAATCCATGCTCAACTTTTGCTTCTTTTCCTCTACATAATATTGTTTGGTAAGCTCAAGCAATTGCTCCAGGTTTCGCTTTTGATTCTGATTTTGCTTCGATAATTGCTCCAGCTTTTGTCCCAATTCTTCTCTATTAATCTTATCTGCAATTTCCTCAAGCTCTTTTAAGAGCTCCTCATTCTTCTGAAGCCGTTCTTCATTTTTATCTGTTCTTCGCTCCAGTTCCTCCCGAAAACTGTCATTTTTATCATTTGTCTTTTTCAGGCTCCTTTTTAATTTCTCGGAATAATTTTGCATTAATTCCGATTGCCTTTTTTGCCTGTTGATGAAATCCTCGATTTTCTTTCGCTGATTATAATCCAGCTTTTCACTCTCTTTCTGAAGTCTCGAGATTTCTTCAAGTTCTTTCTCAGAATTTTCCATTTTCTCCAGTCCTTCAGATAAGTTTTCTATGGATCTACCCTGATTCTGAAGTTTTTCCGCTTCAATTTCCTCTAAAGAGCGTTCTCTGTAGGAAAAAACTTCGCTTTTAGTGCTTTTACCACCATTTATTGCGTCATTATCGTAAACCCTGAAGAAATACTGGTAGTTATTGCCTTTTTCCAGGTTTATCTCTCCCGGAAAAGTGAGTAGGAACTCCTCGAAGTTCTGAGAGGAGGTCGAAATTTGCCAATTTTCGGCATCCTCTTCTTTTCCTTCTTTGTAGTAAACAAGTTCCAGTCCGGAGAGTCCGTAATCGTCAGAAATTCTTCCGCGTAAATAACGGGTGGTATTGTCCAGGCTGTCGATTTTCTGCTCAACCTCAATTTCTGGATATTCATCTTTAATAACTTCAATTCTATACTGAAGTTTTTGGTAATCATTTATTTCTTCATTAGAAGTACTCAGCTCGTAAGGAAACTGATAAAAAACCTGCTGATTATAATCAAAGATTGGTTCCTTTGAAGAAACAGTAACAACCGTATCTGCGTATTTCAGGTTAACCAGCTTTGTGTTTCTGGTATTAAATGTCCAACTGACTTTTGTTCCTTCCGGAATCCTAGCATTCCCGGTTCCGGAAATTATTTCATCCTGTTTTCCTGTATAAGCAGGATAATCCATCGCCATATCAAAATTCAGCAACTTTGGCACTTCTACTACTTCAACTTCGTAGGTTAGAGATTTAACTTCATTACTGGAAATATGAAAATTTACATTTTCATTCAGTCTCTTAAAAGTAAATTCGAAAACTCCTGGCGCTTCAGATTTCAGAAAATAGGTTTGATCATTAAAATGAATGGAAACATTTTCGGGTATTATTTTCCCGGTAGTTTCCACCACCAAACGCAAATCCTTATCCTCTTCCACCTTCAGGTTTTCATTCTGAATATGAAATAAAAATGGTGCCGGCGGTTCATAAGCAGTATTGTAATTACTTACCCGCGCATAGCTTTCAGAAAAAAAGGAAGAATTCCCGGTAAAGATTAATGCAAGCACAATTACAATGGGAAAAATGGCAAATTTCGAATACCTCAAACTGGTTCTATAATTTACTGCCGAAGTAAACGGAACAGGCTGAAGATCTTTAGCCTTTTGATCTATACTCGCCAAAAGAAGATCGGACTGGCTGGAATTTTCTTTAAGCTGAAGCACATTCAGAAGTTTATCACTCACTTCAGGAAAGTGCCGGCCTATAAGCCTGGATGCTTCAACTTTATTTAAACCTTCAGAAAGTTTGAGCAATTTAAAAAGCGGAATAAGGATAAACTTCAGTAGCAACAGCATTTCAACTGCAATAAAAAGCCAGAATAAAAGTGCTCTTCCGAAGCTATTGAGCCAGAAAAAATATTCTATCCCAAGGATAAGCAGAAAATACAGAAGACCAACCGTAACAAAAAGAATAGCACCCTTCAGTAATAAATTTAAATAATACTTGCGTATAAAGGCCTCCAGCTTTTCCTGTATCTTCTTAAAATGATCCATCTTCCTTCCTTCTGTTTAAAAAGCAAAATTACAATAAATATCCATCAATTAATTCAACCTGAATATCTTATGAATTTTAGAGAAAAACTCAACTTCCAAATGATTTAGGATTGCATAATTAAGGTTGTATCTTTGCTGTTAAAATTTAATTCTATGGCCACTAAAGTGCGTGTACGTTTTGCTCCCAGTCCAACAGGACCTCTACATATAGGCGGGGTGAGAACGGCTTTATTTAATTATTTATTTGCCAAAAAACATAAAGGTGATTTTCTGCTTCGCATTGAAGATACAGATCAAAACCGTTATGTAGAAGGTGCTGAAGATTATATTGTTGAAGCTCTAAACTGGTGCGGAATTCCGTTTGATGAAGGTCCCGGAAAAGAAGGAGATTTTGGTCCTTACCGCCAGAGCGAGCGCAAAGAAATCTATAAAGAATATGCTGAAAAGCTAATAGCATCAGGAAATGCATATTATGCTTTTGATACTGCTGAAGCGCTTGATGAGCATAGAAAAGACCATGAAGCCAAAGGAAAAACCTTTATTTACAACTGGCATAACAGGGAAAAACTGTCAAATTCCATCTCTCTTTCAGAAAAAGAAGTACAGGAAAAGCTGGATGCGGACGAACCTTATGTGGTACGTTTCAAGTCTCCTGCAAGTGAAACCCTGCATATAAAGGATGAGATTCGTGGTGCAATGGAAATTGACACCAGCATTCTTGATGACAAGGTTTTGTATAAAAGTGATGGCATGCCTACGTATCACCTCGCAAATATTGTGGACGATCATTTAATGGAAATTACGCATGTAATTAGAGGTGAAGAATGGTTACCGTCCCTGGCTTTACATGTGTTGTTATATCGCGCTTTTGACTGGCAGGCTCCGGTTTTTGCACATTTACCGCTTATTTTAAAACCACAGGGCAAAGGAAAACTAAGCAAACGTGATGGTGATAAAATGGGATTCCCCGTATTTCCACTGGAATGGAAAGATCCTAAGTCTGGAGAAATTTCTTCAGGATATCGTGAAGAAGGTTATTTTCCCGAAGCTGTTACCAATATGCTCGCCTTTTTAGGTTGGAATCCGGGTACAGAAAGAGAATTTTTCAAGATCAATGAGCTTGTGGAGGCTTTTGAGCTTTCCCGGGTGCATAAAGGAGGTGCAAAATTTGATCCTGAAAAGACAAAATGGTTCCAGCAACATTATCTTCAGGAGGCAGATAATTCCTTTCTAGCTTCAAAATTTCAGAAATTACTCAAGGAAAAAGGGTTTTCTCCGGAACAAGATTATGTGAAAAATGTGGTGGATCTTATAAAGGAACGCGCGGTTTTTGTTGAAGATTTATGGGAGCAGGGACATTTCTTTTTTACCTCCCCTACTTCCTACGATCCAAAGAATTCTAAAAAAGCCTGGAAACAAGATACCGGTGCTTTAATGGGAGAACTTATTCCTGTACTGGAAAATACTGAAGACTGGACATCTGAAAATATTCAGGAAACTGTAAAGGAATGGATTGGACAAAAAGAAGTTGGATTTGGAAAAGTTATGCAGCCTTTCCGTCTCGCTTTGGTGGGTGCCATGCAGGGACCTGATCTTTACGTGATCGCCGAATTTATTGGAAAAGAAGAAACGATTATCAGAATTCAAAAAGCAATATCTACATTATAAAGCGTTCCGACTCCGCTCGACGCAACTATTTTAAACCCGGATTGATAATCCGGGTTTTTTATTCACCTTTTTTGCCGCTGCACAATCAGCCTTTATTTTGCTATCTTTCAGAGATAATTTCTTAATTCTCACAAAATAATGGCAGGCTACATATTATTACCTTTACTTGGACTAATTGCTCTTGTAATCATCTTTTCCGGAGTTTTTACCGTCAAACAGCAATCTGCAGCAATTCTGGAACGCTTCGGAAGGTTCTTAAGCATAAGAAATTCCGGTCTGCACTTCAAAATCCCAATTATCGACCGTATAGCGGGAAGGATAAATCTGAAGGTGCAACAACTGGACGTGCTCGTTGAAACAAAAACAAAAGATAATGTTTTCGTCAAGCTGAAGATTTCTGTACAATTCCAGGTAGTAAAGTCAAACGTATATGACGCCTTTTACAAGCTCGAAAGTCCACATGACCAGATTACAGCATATGTTTTTGACGTTGTGCGCGCAGAAGTGCCTAAAATGAAGCTGGATGATGTTTTTGAACGCAAAGACGACATTGCAGTAGCGGTAAACCGTGAATTAAATCAGGCTATGCAGGACTATGGTTATGATATTATCAAAACTTTGGTAACAGATATAGATCCCGATGTTCAGGTTAAAGCCGCAATGAATCGTATAAATGCTGCGGAAAGGGAAAAAGTAGCTGCGGAATTTGTTGCTGAAGCAGACAGAATAAAAATCGTTGCCAAAGCCCGTGCAGAAGCAGAAAGTAAACGTCTGCAGGGACAGGGAATTGCCGACCAACGCCGTGAAATTGCACGTGGACTGGAAGAAAGCGTAGATGTACTGAATAACGTGGGAATTAACTCCCAGGAAGCTTCTGCCCTTATCGTGGTAACCCAGCATTATGATACGTTACAGGCCATTGGAGAGGAAACCAACAGTAACCTGATCTTATTACCAAATTCCCCACAGGCCGGTAGTGAAATGCTGAATAACATGGTTGCTTCTTTTACCGCCTCCAATCAGATTGGGGAGGCAATGAAAGAAAAGAATGAAGCGATTAAGGAAAAAAACAAAGGTAGAATTAAAGAGAAATATATAAGAAATAAACCAACCCAGGAATCAGAAAATGACGAAGAAGAAGGTACTTCATAGTTTTCTGAAACATAGAATCCAACATCAAATAAAAAAAACCTTTGAAAATTAATTCAAAGGCTTTTATATATATATAAT
>NZ_JAVRHM010000069.1:0-896 GCF_031846525.1 Autumnicola patrickiae | reverse complement strand
CCAGTAAGTTATCCTAATCGGTGTAGGGAAAAGATAGGAGGACCAATTAATTTCTTTAACCTTACTAGTTGAAAGTGTAAAAATAAATTTCGAACCATAAGTAACCTTTTTTAAAGATTTAGCTATCATTAAATTGTACTTCAACTTGAGTAAAGGACTACAGTTTTACGAACTGCTCCAGTAATTACAGGGACATCAGCCAACTAGTTAATCCGATAAAAAATTTAGAATATTTTTACTATCTATGGACTTCTTACGTACTGCATTTATATACCACAAGCCCAGGATAAATATCAATAAAATGCTCTGCCCCAAAATAGATTCCACGGTAGTATAAATCCCCAACTATTCTATTCTCATTTGATACGGAATCATAGTAGCAGAGAGTAAACCCGATTCTTGAATAGTGTATACCTTTTCCTATAAGTATGACAGCAAGCAGGGTGATCATCCAGGACGAGAACCGGAACAGCTGTCTTACGAGTATTTGTTGATTTTTTCGATTTTACTCTTCTGTCACCAATTCTTGTGAGGGTTGCAGATTGCTTTTTTGATTCCGATTCCGCCAATGGAAAAATAGTATAATAACGAATACAAAAAGTTGCGCCAAAATAGCCTGTAAATTTGGATAGATACCCAATAGATCTATACGGGGAGCAAAATCAACGGGTAAAATTGAAATATAACCTGCTTCCTGAAAAGCCATAATTCCTTTACCTGTCAATACTACTGCAAGGGCTGCTACCATGTAAGAAGCCAATTTGAAAAATTTTCCTATTGGCAGCTCTTTTGTGAACTTCAGAAACACAACTGTAATAACGGCTACTATGATAATGGAAGTAAGTATGGCCCAACTAATAGCAGGATTTGCAACATCAGGATTGCTCAATTTAAGG
>NZ_JAVRHM010000068.1:0-897 GCF_031846525.1 Autumnicola patrickiae | reverse complement strand
TCAGTAAGTTATCCTAATCGGTGTAGGGAAAAGATAGGAGGACCAATTAATTTCTTTAACCTTACTAGTTGAAAGTGTAAAAACAAATTTCGAAACATAAGAAACCTTTTTTAAAGATTTAGCTATCATTAAATTGTACTCCACCTTGAGTCAAGGACTACAGTTTTTCGAACTGCTCCAGTAATTACAGGGACATCAGCCAACTAGTTAATTTGATAAAAAATTTAGATTATTTTTACTATCTATAGACTTTCTTACGTACTGCATTTATATACCACAAGCCCAGGATAAGTATCAACAAAATGCTCTGCCCCAAAATAGATTCCACGGTAGGATAAATCCCCAACTACTCTATTCTCATTTGATACGGAATCATAGTAGCAGAGAGTAAACCCGATTCTTGAATAGTGTATACCTTTTCCTATAAGTATGATAGCAAGCAGGGTGATCATCCAGGACGAATACCGGAACAGCTGTCTTACGGGTATTTGTTGATTTTTTCCATTTTATTCTTCTGTAACGAATTCTCGTGAGGATTGCAGATTACCTTTTTGATTTCGATTCCGCCAATGGAAAAATATTATAATGACAAGTACAAGGAGCTGCGCCAGGATGGACTGTAAATTCGGGTAAATCCCCAATAGTTCTATACGGGGAGCAAAATCTATGGGTGAAATTGGGATGTAACCTACTTCCTGAAAGGCCATAATTCCTTTGCCTGTCAAAACAATTGCCAAGGCTGCTACCATATAGGAAGCCAATTTGAAGAATTTTCCTATAGGTAGTTCTTTAGTAAATTTCACAAACACGATTGTTATAATGGCTATTATAATAACGGAAGTCAATAAGGCCCAGTTAATAGCAGAATTTGCGACATCGGGATTGCTCAGTTTCAGC
>NZ_JAVRHM010000067.1:0-925 GCF_031846525.1 Autumnicola patrickiae | reverse complement strand
ATGTCCGGTATATATAGGAGTAGTGGAACCATCAGGCAGTATTTGAAGCAGTTTGGGTTCTAAAAAAACTTCTCCATAAGAATAACCTGCTTCTATGGCATATAAATTGCCGGCCTCATCGAAAGTAACAGCAGTTGGAAATGTAAGATTTCTTGCCACTACCTCTATTTTATACCCATCAGGTAAAAGAACATCAGTGGGCTCTATATTTCGCTTTTCAGGAACATCATTTAGCTGGCCGCCGCCTTTGGAAGGCATTATACGATAGCAACTTTGGAATCCCACCAGAATAGCAAAGAGAATTATAATTCTAAATTTTTCCTTCATCTTTTTAATTTTTACTGTAGTGGGGGCAGTTTCTTAAATTTGTTGTAGAGGGGATCATGTAAAACTATAAAATGACTGCCGGCCGGCTTATAACTATGATCATCATAATCTAAAAAAATATCTTTTTCCAGGCCTGCAGCCACTGAAGTATAAAATTGTATTGCTTTTTAGGCAGCTTCTGCCCACCACCACCATATCAGTACAATGACTATTATCGTCCCTATGATCCAGTACCACATATTCTTTCTTTTCCGTTCTCTTTCTGTTTCCATAGTTTAAAAAATTTAATTGATTAGAATTTTATTGAATAAGGATTTCGTACTCTTTAGGCAGCTTCCGCCCACCACCAAATTAGTGCAATGACTATTAAAATTCCTATGATCCAATACCACATATTCTTTCTTTTTCGTTCTCTTTCTGTTTCCATGACTCTGTGATTTTAATAAATTGATTTAAAATATTCCTGCTTCAGTTATCTTTGTGTAGATAGGATTACTTTCTACTTTTTTCTTCTGATACTCTTCTGTTTTCCCGAAGAGTAGAATGTATGCCCAAAAGACCACCAAACAGACCTCCAATCCCGCTTCCTACTACAAAG
>NZ_JAVRHM010000066.1:0-938 GCF_031846525.1 Autumnicola patrickiae | reverse complement strand
TTTTTATTTTCTTTTCAGTAAAGATGTTTTCGCAAAACGCGGTTAATGATACCGATTTGCGCACTTTAGTTACCCTCCTGGATTATATTTCCAAGGATTATCCAGTAGCGGTGGAGGATGGCAAAATAATCAATCAGTTTGAATTCGCCGAAATGAGCGAGTTTGCAACAAAATCCATTGCACTTCAGGAGGATTTATCACATACAATTAATAACACCAGGTTTGAAAAGCTTCATGAACCTCTGCAGGAATTGCAACAAGCTGTTGCGGACAAAAAGGATCCAGAAGCGATTTCTACAATTGCCTTAAATGTCAAAAACAAAATTCTCGATCTTGGAATTTTGAAAATTACACCTAATCGTTATCCCTCGTTAAAAAATGGAGCCTCCCTGTACCAGAATAATTGCGTGTCCTGTCACGGAGGCAAAGGATATGGGGACGGAGCTTTAGCCGGAAATTTAAATCCTGCACCGACCAATTTCCACGAAGCTCAGTTGTCCCCACTTCAGGCTTACAATGTCATCAAATTGGGGATTGAGGGTACGGGGATGGCTTCTTACAATCGTCTTACAGAAGAAGAGCTTTGGGACTTATCTTTTTACGTGCTGTCACTAAAGCACAATGAAGAAATTTCAAGAGCTCAATTGCCTTCCAATTTGCATCTTGACAGCATCAGCAAATGGAACGATGAAGAATTGCAACATTTTTTGAATAAATCTTTCAGCAATATAACAGTTGGTCAGGTGCGGAATTATGAACCTGAAAGACCTGAACCTCTAAATGTTGCTTTGACCAATCTTGATCTTTCGTATAATGAATATCAAAAAGGCAATAATAAAATTGCTGAAAAATATGCCTTGACATCCTACCTCGAAGGAGTTGAGCTGGTGGAGAATATATTGGGTGCATCTGCGCCTTCATTGGTGAGAGATATTGAG
>NZ_JAVRHM010000065.1:0-985 GCF_031846525.1 Autumnicola patrickiae | reverse complement strand
AGCCTTTTAAAGTCGATGGTTACAAAATAGCTTTTATCCATCAAGGTTTTGGCAAATGCCGAGGTATCGGTAATCAGCCAAAAACATTCCGCAGCTTCCGCCAAATATTTTAGTCCGTTGGTGTATCGGGTTCTTAATAATGGGATTTGAAACACGGTTTCCGACCCGTGAAAATGTTGTAATCCCTCTTTGATTTCGTTAACTTGTGCTTTCATATTAATTTCATTTAAAGAATTGATAATGAAAAAGAGGGCGCTACTTTAGACGGAAACGCCCTCTTTAATATTAGATTACTCGGCTGAATTATTGCCGTTCTTAGTTCCCAACAAAAGGATTTCATTGGCTTCTACTTCGGTAACATATCTTTTGATACCGTCCTTGTCCTCGTAGCTTCGGGATTTCAATTTTCCGGTTACCCCGATTTCCTTGCCCTTTCCGGCATACTTCTCGATGATTTCGGCAGTTTTGCCCCAAGCTACAATCGTGTGCCATTCTGTACTTTGGACTTTTTCGCCCTTGGCATCTTTGTAATACTCGTTTGTGGCGAGTGAAAGACGGGCTACCTTTTTACCGCTTTCAAGGTTCGTGATCTGTGGCTCTTGGCCAACGTTTCCGATTAACTGTACGTGATTTTTTAAAGTACTCATAATAAAAGATTTAAAGATTAATTAAAATGCTACCCGAACCATTCAGATAGTTTGCGTTTATATTTTTTTGAAGTGATTTACTTATTATATCCAGAGCGTTTTCCTTTTTTTGTTTTTTTTAGTCCCGCTTCCTTTTTGATGTTTTTGTAAGATTTCATAATATTCGGTTTAGATTTACTTCCCATAGAGCCGTCCGCTGTTACCTTTTTTTGTTGCTGATACATTTTCAATAGTTGGAATTAATAAGGAGTTATAAAAGGGAGGCACGACCGGTTATGCACTCCGTTTAACTTCCAACTGTTGGTATTTTGCCTACAAAAAACCGGTTGGGACAGCGG
>NZ_JAVRHM010000064.1:0-1104 GCF_031846525.1 Autumnicola patrickiae | reverse complement strand
TTCCGGAGCATATTGCCCCCCAACTTCTTGTATTGGTTTTGGTTTATTTGATGGATACCATCAAAAGATAAGTAATGGCCGGAAAACCAAAACGAATGAATCAGGTAAAGCAAATACTTCCCTGCTCCTCGACACCAATGTATTTTCCTTTAAAAATTCCCTTTTTTAGTGGTAAGTCAGATTCTTGTCCGTCCGAATTTTTGTCCGCTGCAGAAAGAATGAAAATAATATTTAAAAAACTCACCATCGAAAAATGGTATTTTTTGTCTTGTTTACAACGTCCCGTATCTCTGCTGTTCTGATATTATTCAACGAAATTTATAATAATATGACTAATCAATCTCCTCTATGATAGAATTCTCTTCTAAATTATTGAAAAATATACCTGTCCAGGTACCGTCCAATTCTAATGTTTCCTCTGTAGTGGTTTCCTTGAATGTCGCTAGAAAACTAGCTCTATTTTTTCTGAGAAAAACGGTATAATTTGAGGTCAGCTTAGTTCCTTTATTGAGGGCAAAGGAATCTGTGAAATTCCAGGAAAAAGGGAAGGATGATTCTTCTTGTGTTAAGGGTACTTTAACCCCTCCGCCCAGGTAACCGTATTCTTCAGATAATAGGCTTAGCTCTTTTGTTACTGAAACCTGAACTTCCTCATAGCTTAGTTCTGTAAAGGTCAGAGAGTCATTAAACTTGAATATTGAACTACCTCGAAGATCCTTAAGAGGTTCGATAACCACCTCCATAACTGTATCCGTTTCATTTCGAAAATGAAACTCGGGAATCTTTTTTTCTATTATACTTTGTCCATCGGTCTCGTTTAATTTCCACTGTATTGATATTAATTCGTAAGATTTTGATATTTGTTCATCCTCAATTAAAGTATCGTCCTCACTGCACGACATAAAACCGATAGATAAAAATAATCCAATAAACATTTTAGTTAATTTCATTTTTTTAAATTTTAATTGAGACATTTATAGGTGGTTAGATCCAATTGTTATCCGAACTTCTATATAAGTAGTTAATCAGAACATTTTGTTACAGTTTTCACAAAACGACGATTCCAAGAACTAACTATCGAATTGATATTCTTTGCCTTGTTTA
>NZ_JAVRHM010000063.1:0-1105 GCF_031846525.1 Autumnicola patrickiae | reverse complement strand
TTTCGTGGTAGGAAGCGGGATTGGAGGTTTGTTTGGTGGTCTTTTGGGCATACATTCTACTCTTCGGAAAAACAGGAGGGTATCAGAAGAAAAAAGTAGAGCGTGATCCTATCTACACAAAGATAACTGAAGCAGGAATATTTTAAATTAATATAATAAAATCACAGCGTCATGGAAACAGAAAAAGAACGAAAAAGAAAGAATATGTGGTACTGGATCATAGGAACGATAATAGTCCTTATACTGATTTGGTGGTGGTGGGCAGAAGCTGCGTAAAGGACACGGAATTCCTTATTCATTGAAAATTATAATCAATTAAATTTTTAAACTATGGAAACAGAAAGAGAACGGAAAAGAAAGAATGCCAGAATGTGGTATTGGATCATAGGAACAGTAATAGTCATTGCTTTAATATGGTGGTGGGCAGAAGCAGCTTAAAAGGCTTCACAACTTTATTTATTAAAATTCTAATCAGTTAAACTTCCTAAACTATGGAACCAGAAAGAAAAACAGAAAACGAAAGAAAGAAACAAAATGCCAAAATGTGGTATTGGATCATAGGAACAATAATAGTCATTGCCTTAATATGGTGGTGGTGGGCAGAAGCTGCCTAAAAAGCAGTACAAGTTTGTAGTTCAGGGGCTGCAGGCCTGGAACAAGATATTTTAGATTATGATAATCACAGTAACAAACCGGCCTGCAGCCCATTAATTATTTACCAGGACCCACTACAACAATTGTATGGGAAACTGCCCCCATTATAGTTAAAATTAAAAAGATGAAGGTAAAATATAGAATTATAATTCTCTTTGCTGTTCTGGTGGGATTCCAAAGTTGCTATCGTATTATGCCTTCCAAAGGCGGCGGGCAGCTGGATGATGTTCCTGAAAAGCGAAATATAGAACCCACTGATGTGCTTTTACCTGATGGGTATAAAATAGAAGTCGTCACAGAAGGATTAACTTTTCCCACCGCAGTTACCTTTGATGAGGAAGGCAATATTTATGTTATAGAAGGAGGTTACTCCTATGGAGAAGTTTTTTTAGCTCCAAAATTGCTCAAAATACAGCCAGACGGTTCCACAACTACTGTGTACACGGGTCAA
>NZ_JAVRHM010000062.1:0-1205 GCF_031846525.1 Autumnicola patrickiae | reverse complement strand
TGTAAGCTTCCCTTAAAACCGAACTGTTTAAAAGTAGAATAATTCTTAATTTTAAACAGTATGAAAAAAAGTAAATTTTCCCCTCAACAGATCTCCAAGATCCTTAAAGAATTTGATAACGGTAAAACAGCTGCCGAGATCAGCCGTGAATATGGCATAAGCACAGCCACTTTTTACAAATGGCGTGAGCGTTATAGTGGTATGAACGGCAAAGAACTGAAGCGTCTTAAGGAGCTTGAAGAAGAGAACCGTCGCCTCAAGCAAATGTATGCCACCCTTTCCCTAGATCATGAGATGGCCAAAGAGATTATAGAAAAAAAGCTTTAAAGCCTTGCCGTAAGAGGACCATAGCTAAAGAACTTGCTCATTACGGTATAAGCAGGGCGTGCCGTGTCTTAAAAATGAGCAAAAGTGTGTTTTATTACACTCCTCTCCCTAAAGATGATAAACCTATAGAAGAAGCTTTACAGCAAAAGGCAGAGAAGTTTAGTGAGGAAGGCTTTTGGATGGCTTATGAGCGACTGCGTAAGGAAGGAAAGCCGTGGAACCATAAAAGAGTTTATCGTGTATATAAAAGCCTTGGCTTAAGCTTAAGGCGTAAAGTGAAGAAAAGATTACCAGCAAGAGTAAAAGAACCTTTAGAAGTACCTGAAGCTCTCAATCATACCTGGAGTATGGATTTTGTAACAGATGTCCTGGATAACAAAAGAAGGTTTAGAGCTTTTACTATTATTGATGATTACAACCGGGAAGCACTTCACATAGAAGTTGATTTTTCCTTGCCCAGCAACCGAGTCATTTGGGTACTGAACCACCTAATCAACCGAAGAACAAAACCTCAAAAGATAAGAATGGATAATGGTCCTGAGTTTATTGCCAAGATAGCTTCAGAATGGAGCCAGATGCATGGAATCGATTTCCAGTATATCCAGCCAGGAAAACCTACACAAAATGCCTTTATTGAACGATTCAATGGAACTTATAGAAGAGGTGTTTTAAATAAATACATTTTTGAGGATCTGGATCAGGTAAGAGAACAAACCCAAATATGGATGGATGATTACAATCACCAAAGGCCGCATGATGCATTAGGAAAAATGGCTCCGATAGAATATGCAAAATTTAATGCCCTATTAGAAACCACAGATAAAACTAAAACTAATAACTTTATACCATCAAGCAGTTCTAATTAGGGGAAGCTTACA
>NZ_JAVRHM010000061.1:0-1313 GCF_031846525.1 Autumnicola patrickiae | reverse complement strand
TGTTCGTTAAGGCACATAGTTTACAAAGTTAAAGTCACATGCTTTACACTAGATTCTGACTTAGCCTAATTGATACTTGTTTATCTCTTATTTTCTTTTCATTAAAGTAACCTAAAAAAACTTCTCTGTAAAATACCCTCCAGATTCCATTTCCCTGGTCTTCGACACCAATGTATTTTCCCTTAAGTCCTGAGGTTAAAAATACCCAATAAACCGACTTCCAACGCAATGATCCATTTTGACATACTTTCATCACTTTCATTGTTGAGGGATAGTCATAATTTCGGATCTTTTCAGGGTAAGGTCGGGTGGAAAAATCATGGCAATCTGCAGGTGTTTTCATCCCTAAAGATTCATGAGGTCTAACATGATTATATTCTTTTACAAATCGATTTAAACTACGTTGTTGAGCCTTCAGGTCAAATGATGAAGGTTTGGCACAAGCTGCCTTTAAATCACGGTGCATACGCTCGTGACGACCATTTTGATCTGGTCGTGCAGGATCGGAATAAACCGGATCAATTCCCAGCTCGATAAACCAGTAGGATAGCCTGGTATATCTTTGAATAGCAGACACAGATCCAAACGGACTTCCATTGTCAGTATGTATTTGTCTAGGGATACCATATTTCCTGAAAACCTGCGTAAACTCTTGCTTAACAGATAAAAAATTCTCTTTGTAATGTCCTTTTGCCGTAAACAAAAACCTGCTCTTAGAATCAGCAATGGTAAGCGGGTGACAGTATATTTTGTTACCCATTAAAAACTTCCCTTTATAGTCTGCGCTCCAAACTTCATTGCACTTCTTAGGATCAAAAATGGGAAAAACCGGCTTGACCCTTCGACTTCGCTTTTGAGGTTTAACCAGGCCATTTCTGGAGAGGATGTTGTGAACCGTGACCACACTTGGAATAAGTTCTTCAGGGTATTGTTTAAACAACAAAATCCGAATTTTTTTGGCACCCCAAAGCAGGTGTTTGTTTTTCAATTTTAGAATCGAATCTTCAACTTTTTTATCGGTCCTGTTGGGATGATTTATTGGAGTTCTTTCTTGCTCAATTAACCCTGATAATCCCATTTTTTCATACCTGGAAATAAGCTTGTAAGCAGTAGGCCGGGATATATTAAATGACTTACAAAGCTCTGTAATGGTGTACTTCTGAGTTAACCATTCATGAATAAATTCTACCTTTTGTTCCATTTTAGTTTTTGCTTTCCAGACCATGATAAATCACTTTTTGAAGTAATTTATGAATCTTAAAAGTGTAAACTATGTCCCTTTAACTCTGTAAAGGATGTCCCTTTACCGTACC
>NZ_JAVRHM010000060.1:0-1316 GCF_031846525.1 Autumnicola patrickiae | reverse complement strand
TGTACGTCCCTGATATAGGTTGACCACTAAAGTCAACTTTTATATGAAATCAAATGTACGATTATTAAGAAAGCAGCGGAAGTACTCCGCGGAATTCAAGAAGCAGATTGTCAGAGATTTTGAAAGCGGCCAGTATAGTGTCCCACAACTTTCAAAACTTCATGGAGTAGCTAATCAGGTGATATATCGTTGGATCTATAAATTTTCTACCTTTAACGAGAAAGGTTTTAGAGTTGTAGAAATGAAAGATAGTAGCCAAAAAAAGATGAAAGAGCTGGAGGCTCGAATAAAAGATCTTGAAGCTGCCGTGGGTCGTAAACAGATCCAGGTGGATTATTATGAAAAGATGATCGAACTGGCCAAGACCGAGCTTGATATCGATATCAAAAAAAACTACAACACCCCACGATCAACTGGTTCCGGGAGAACAAAGGAAAAATGAGTTATTCCATGAACAAGCTCTACACAAGCATTGGGGTCAGCAAACAAGCTGTCCATCAATATGCACGAAGGCAGCGGATTTTTGACAATCAACTAATGCAGTTGATGGAAGAGGCCGATGATCTTCGTAGAGAGCATCCTGGTTGTGGGGTGGAGAAAATGTACCATATTCTAAAGCCTGATTTTATCGGCAGGGATCGATTTGTAGAAACCTTTATGCAGTTAGGTTACCGCCTGAAGAGAAAAAAGAATTACCGGCGGACTACTATTGCTGGAAAGATCTACTATCCTAACCAGATCAAAGGCTTGAAAATCAATGCTCCATCGATGGTATGGCAATCGGACATTACTTATTACCGGGTTAAGGATAAGTTCTACTATGCTGTTTTTATTATTGATATTTACAGCAAAAGCATAGTAGGTTATAATGTCTCAGACCATATGAGGGGAGCAGCAAATGTCCAGGCGTTAAAGATGGCTTTAAAAGAGAATAAAGCTCCAAAGATCCATCACTCAGACAGAGGGAGTCAATACACTTATAAAACCTATACCGACCTATTAAAAGCTAACTCAACAACAGTGAGTATGGCTCTTAGTGCACAGGATAATGCCTATGCAGAAAGGATCAATAAAACTATTAAAGAAGAATATTTAGATCATTGGCAGCCACAGACCTTTAGTCAATTAAAGCGTCAGGTGAAAAGAGCTGTAAAGAATTACAATAACAAAAGATCCCATAATCATTTAGAGAAAAGGAATCCAAATGATTTTATTAATTATTGGTCAACTCTTAACCCAGAGAAAAGACCTGTAATTACTATTTTTGATAATGAAAACTAATGTCTAAACCGGTCAACACTAATCAGGGAAGGGCA